>DASUUL010000348.1:0-4959 GCA_036374115.1 Acidimicrobiia bacterium
GACGGGCGCAGCTCCTCGTCGAGGACGATCTCGGTCGCAGACACGTCGACGTCGCCCTGCGCGAGCAAACCCACGAGGAGGACCCGGGCGACGGTGCGCCGTGCCAGGGTGGGCGTGAGCTCGTCGGCCGCGTCGAGGACGGCGACGCCGCTCGCCGGCAACGCCTCGAGAAGCTCGCCCTTGGTGGCGGCGATGCCCTCGCGCCCGCGGAGGGGCCCGGCGTGGGCGAGGCCGATGTTGGTGATGACGCCGATGTGGGGCCGGGCGATCGCACAGAGCTCGGCGATGTTGCCGGCGGCGCGCGCGCCCATCTCTGCCACCACGACCTCCGTGTCGAGCTCGGCGGCGAGCACGGTGAGCGGCAGGCCGGCCTCGTTGTTCCACGACACCGGGCTGGCGGTGAAGCGGTGCGTGCGCGAGACGCTGGCCGCCAGGAGATCCTTGGTGGCGGTCTTGCCCGCGGATCCGGTGATCCCGACGACCGTGGCCTCCGCCAGCCGATCGCGCGCTCGGGCGCCCAGCGCCCCGAGGGCCGCGAGGGTGTCGTCGACGCGCACGAGGGTGCGACCGCCGGAACCGGGGTCGACCTCGCGCGCGACCACGGCGACCACCGCCCCCCGCTCGAAGGCGTCGACCACGAAGTCGTGGCCGTCGCGCTCGGCGACCAGCGCGACGAAGCACGCGCCCGGTTCGAGCGTGCGCGAGTCGATCGAGAAGGACCCGGCGACCACGGTGGGGTCACCGACGACCTCCCCTCCGGTCGCGTGGGCGATCTCGCCCGCGGTCAGGCGCATCCGAGCGCCTCCAGCTCCTCGCGCGCGACGACGCGATCGTCGAACGGCCGCGTGACGGCCCCGATGGTCTGGCCGGTCTCGTGGCCCTTCCCCGCGATCACGACGACATCGCCGGGACGGGCGTCGCTGACGACGCGGCGGATCGCGAGCCGCCGCTCCGGCTCGACGACGAAGGGCGCGTGCTCGTCGCGCAGGCCGCCCGCCACCGCGGCCGCGATCGCGCCCGGGTCCTCCGACCGAGGGTTGTCGGACGTCACGACGGTCGAATCGGCACCGCGGGCGGCGACGCGGCCCATGAGCGGCCGCTTCTCGCGGTCCCGGTCGCCTCCGCAGCCGAACACGAGCAGCACCCGGCCATCCGCCGTGAGCGACCGGGCGACCTCGAGGACCCGGGCGAGCGCGTCGGGCGTGTGCGCGTAGTCGACCAGCACAGTGAAGGGTTGCCCACCGACGACACGTTCGAGCCGGCCGGGAATGGTGACGTCGGTCCCGAGACCCGCGACCACGGCGTCGACCGGGAGGCCCCCGGCGAGCGCGATGGCGGCCGCAGCGAGGGCGTTGTCGACGTTGAAGCGCCCCGGAAGCGAACTGCGCACCACGATCCTCCTCTCGGCTTCGCCGCGCCGGTCGACGAGCACGAACCGGCTGCCGTCGCCGCCGAGCTCGACGTCTTCCGCCGCCAGGTCGGGCCGGGCACCATCGGGATCGACGGCCGCCGAGGAGAACGTGAACGTGGGCAGCCCGGCGGCGCGCGCCCGGCGTGCCAACTCGACGCCGTGGGGATCGGCGACGTTGACGGCGGCCGCGCCCGCCCGCGCGGGCGTGAACAGGCGGGCCTTGGCGGCGAAGTAGGCCTCGACGGTCCCGTGGTAGTCGAGGTGCTCGTGGGAGAGGTTCGTGAAGCCCACCGCCGCGAACCAGGTTCCGTCGACACGGTGCTGGTCGAGGGCGTGGGAGGACACCTCCATGGCCACGGTCTGCACTCCGGCGGTGCGCATCCGCGCCAGCAGCCCCTGGAGCTCGGTGGCCTCGGGCGTGGTGCGCTCCTCGGCCACGGCCTCCCCGGCGATGCGCGCCCCCACCGTCCCGACGAGCCCGACGCGCTCCCCCGCGGCCCGGCCGATGGCCTCGAGGAGGTAGGTCGTCGTCGTCTTGCCGTTCGTGCCGGTGACCCCGAGGCAGCGCAGCGCCCGCGACGGGTCGTCGTGGAAGCGGGACGCGACCGGGCCGAGCACGGGGCGGACGGCCGCGACCCGCGCCTGGCTGACCGGCGCCCCGCCGGTGGGGAGCGCCAGGATGCGCTCCACCAGGAGCGAGCTCGCCCCCGCGGCGACTGCAGCCGGGGCGTGGTCGTGGCCGTCGGTGACCGTGCCGGGGACGCACGCGAAACACGCGCCCGGAACGGCGTCGCGGCTGTCGTTGACGACCGCGGTCACTTCGACGTCGGGATCGCCGATCCACTCCTCCACGTCGGCACCAGCGAGGAGGTCGTGCAGTCGCACGTGCCGTTCACTCCGCCCGTTCATCGGTGACCGTCACCACACGCCGGTCATGGGGAGTCGTTCAGGGTACCGGGGCCCGGCGCCACCGCCGCATTCGCCGACGCGTCCGCCGGCGGCACCCGCTCCAGGCGCAGGGCAGAGTGCATGATCTCGGCGAAGACGGGGGCGGCGACCTGGCCGCCGTAGTACGAGCCCGTCCCCGGCTCGTCGAGCACCACGATCGCGGCGAGGCGGGGCGCGTCGGCCGGGGCAAATCCGGCAAACGAGGCCACGTACTCGCCCCGGTACGGCGGTTTGCGGGCGGTGCCGGTCTTACCTGCGACCCGGTAGCCCGGGATCGCGGCGTTGGTCCCGGTACCGTCGGCGACGACGGACTCGAGCATGCCCCGCATCGCGGCGGCGGTCTCGGGCGACACCACCTGCCGGGTTGGTTCCAACGGCTCGTCGACGAGGTTGCCGTCGGCATCGATCGTCGCAGCGACGAGACGAGGCGGCCGGGTGGCGCCACCGTTGGCCAGGGTCGTGTACACGTCGAGCATCTGCAGCGCCGTGACGGCGATGCCGCTGCCCACCGGCATCGACGCCAGGCTCGTGTCGTTGTACTCGTCGAGCGCCAGGACGATCCCCGGCGACTCGCCCGGGAACCCGAGCCCGGTCGGCGCGCCGAAGCCGAACGCACGCAGGTAGGCGTCGAACCACTCGCTGCCGAGCGCCCGCGCCACGAGGATCGTCCCGACGTTGGACGACCGACGAACGATGTCGTGCACGGTCATGTCGGTCGGGTGCGACTCGACGTCGGCGAACACCTCGTCGTCGACGACGAGCTCCATCGGAACCTGGAACCACGTCTCGGGCGTGACGACTCCCTGCTCCAGGGCACCGGCGACGGTGATGACCTTGTTGGTGGAACCGGGCTCGTACACGTCCGTGACCGCGCGGTTGCTCACGGTGGCGGGTGCGGGCTGCGCGGGCGCGTCGTCGGTCGGGCCGTCGACTGTCGCCATGGCGAGGATGTCACCCGTCTGCACGTCCATCACGATCGCGGTGCCGCCCTTGGCCCGGGCCGCGGTGACCTCGTCGACCAGAACCTGCTCCGTCTCGTACTGCAGCGACTGGTCGATCGTGAGCACGAGGTCGCTTCCTCGCTGGGCGGGCTTCACGCTGCGCTCGCCGTTCGGGATCTCACGACCCTGCGGGTCGCGTTCCACCACGACCTCGCCGGGCTCTCCCGCGAGGACCGCCTCGTACCCCGATTCGAGGCCCCCGAGGCCGTCGTTGTCGGTACCGACGAAGCCGAGCACGGGCCCGGCGAGCGTGTTGGAGGGATAGACGCGCGCGGACTCCTCCACGAAGTTGATACCGGGGAGGTCGAGGCCGCGTACCTGCTCGGCGACCGCGTCGTCGACCTTGCGGGCGATGTACACGAACGCCTTGTCGTGCTGCGCGAGCTTCAGTGCGAGCTCGGGTTCGGGCACGCCGACGATCGGCGCGAGCCGGGCGGCGTGCCCCGCGGGATCCTCGATGACGCGCGCGTCCGCGAACACGGTCTGCTTCCGGACCGAAACGGCGAGGTCGTTGCCGTTGCGGTCGAAGATGCTCCCGCGTTCTGCAGCCAGCTCGATCGTCTGGAGTCGCTGGTCGAGCCCGAGGCGCGAATAGCGCTCGCCCCCCAGGGCCTGCACGTCGACGAGACGGATGCCGATGAGCGCGAACACGACCACGATGGAGCACAACAGGCCGACCAGCCGCCGCTTGGGCGAGGCCGGTTTGCTCGGCGGCGACGGCTTGGGGAGCGGAGCAGGTCTGCGAGCCGCTGACCGCGGCGCCGGTCGGCGCGGGCGCCGCGCACCACCGGCTCGCGGCGAACCGCGTCGGGGCGGATCCCGCCTCCGTCTCGTCGCCGACGCCCCGCGCGCGTCACCGCGGGTCAAGATGGGGCTTCACCTTCGGCCAGCTCTCGGCGACCGTGCCGCCGGAGGCGTCCGGCGGGGCGGGCGCTGGCGAGGCGGGGTCGGCGGGAACGCCCACGACGCCCGGCGGCCCGTCCGAGGGCGCGAGCCCGAGCGCCTCGGCGGCGGGCGTGCCGCCGTCGAGGTAGAGCCAGGTGATGCCGGCGCGGTCGAGCTCCTCGCGGACGAGCGCGAGGTGGGACGTGAACTGGCTGAACACCAGCGCGCGGTGGCCCTCGCTGCGCAGCTCGTCGAGCAGCTCGAGCAGCCGCCGCAGCTTCGACGAGGTCAGCCTCGACGCCGGGTTCCGGCTCGCGCTGTCGGGCACGCCGCTCGAGAACCACCTCGGCGAGCTGTGGAGCCTGTACGCGATCGTCTGCCCCGGCCTGCTCGGGAGCTGGGAGCAGTTCCGCGAGCGGTTCGCCACGCCGATCGAGCGCGGCAAGGACCCCGACGCGCGCGCGGCGCTGGCGCGCGTGCTGCGGCCGTTCCTGCTCCGCCGCACCAAGGCCGAGGTCGCGCGCGAGCTGCCGCCGCGGATCGAGGTCGCCGTCCCGATCGCGCTGTCGGCCGAGGAGCAGGCGATGTACGACGACGCCCGCCTGGCCGCGGTCGCCGCGCTGACCCGCCGCGGCGACGAGGCCGCCGGCGAGCCGCAGCGGTTCGCGATCCTCGCCGCGCTGACCCGGCTGCGGCTGCTCGCGTGCCACCCGC
>DASUUL010000349.1:0-9159 GCA_036374115.1 Acidimicrobiia bacterium
CGACGGGATCGTCGCGGCCCGCGACCCGCACTTCTTCCCGGGCCAGGGCCTGCCCCCGCACCGGCCCGATCACCTCCTGCTGTTCGAGGCCGACGAGCCGGACCACTTCGAGCAGGTGGACGCCACGATCGCCACGAAGATCGAGGCGCTGCTCTGCCACCGGAGCCAGTGGGAGACCACGATGAAGATCGACGCCCGCTCCCCCGACGCCGACGGTCAACGAGCGGCGTTCGCTCGCCGGATCAGAGAAGAAGCCGCCGCCGCCGGCGCCGCCGCCGGGCTCACCCAGGCCGAGGCGTTCAAGCGCATCGACGACCTGTAGACGCGACGGAGGGGGCCCGTAGGCCCCCTCCGTCGGAATCTCTGGTCGTGCTAGCGGCGACGACGACGCTTCGCCGGGGCCGCAGCCTTGCGACGCCGCTTCGCGGGCGCCTTCTTGGCCGTGCTGGCCTTGCGGCGACGACGCTTCGCCGGCGCCTTCTTGGCGGCGGCCTTCTTGGTCCGCCGCTTCGCCGGACGACGCTTCGCCGTCTTCTTCGCCGCGGCCTTCTTGGTCCGCCGCTTCGCCGGGCGCCGTGCCGTTGACTTGCGAGCGGTCGTCCTCTTGGCCGTCCGCCGCTTCGCGGGCTTGCGCGCCGTCTTCTTGGCTGCTGACTTCCGTGCTGTGCGTCTCTTTGCCGGAGGCACGGTCACCACCTTCCTCTTGGGTTGTTTGGCTGTAGGTACCGACGAGATGCGCCGGCGCCTACTTCACGGCGGACTTGAAGCCGGCACCCGCCGTGAACTTCACGCCCTTTGACGCCGCGATCTGGACGGGCTCACCGGTGCGCGGGTTGCGCCCCATGCGAGCCTTGCGCTCGGTACGAGACCAAGCGCCGAAACCGGGCAGCGTGACCTTGTCGCCCGCCGCGACAGCGGTCTGCACAGTGTCGATAAACGCGTCGACCGCCTTCTGCGCCGCCGCATTGCTCAGGTCTGCTGCGCCCGCGACCTTCTCGACGAGTTCTGACTTGTTCACGCTGAACCTCCGAACTTCAGCTGCATTTGAGTAGTCGAACGCATTCGCGCAGCAAGGTCAAGCATTTCCGCCCATCTCGCACGACACGCGAGCCCTTCTGCACGGGTTTGTGAAGCGCGCGAACTGCGCTCCACCCCCTCGAATGACGGTAACAAGCGCGAACATGCAATTGGTGGATGCTCCGATCACCGATGGTGAGTACGACGCGTTCGTCGTCTGGGCGGAACCGCGCGCGGACGGCGATGTCACGCTCGATCTCACGATCACAACCGGCGCTCACAAGGGTGAAGTGCTCTCGATGCGCGCCACGAACGTCGAACGCGACCCACTCGAGGTCGTGGGAACGCCGTGCACGCTCGTCGTCGAGCACGGGCAGCCGCGCCTCGTGTGGTGAGCGGCACCGGTCGAGCGCTGGACGCGAACGGGCCCGGTCGAGGATCTCGACCGGGCCCGGCTGGCAGCCCCGAGCAGGTTCGAACTGCCGTTTCCGCCTTGAGAGGGCGGCGTCCTAGGCCACTAGACGACGGGGCCGGGGGCACCTCACGGTGCCTGTATCAGCGCGGTGACCTGCGCCGATGCGCTCGGGGGGGAGGACTCGAACCCCCAATGACAGGGCCAGAACCTGTTGTGTTGCCGATTACACCACCCCCGAAGGTCCGGCCAGGATACCCAGTCCGGGCACCAGCCTCCCCACTCGATCACCGTGGCGGGCGAGGCGACCGAATCCCACGATGCGCCCGAGCGCGACGCGCATCGCCTCGGTCGCGAACCGGCCCCATTCCCCGATCCCGCGGATCGGGCTCGTGCGCGTCGGCGACGTGACCGCGTCGAGGCCGAGCTCGTCGGCGATGGCCTCGATGCGCAGCGAATGGAACGGATCGGAGACGAGGACAACCTCGGTGATCTCGCGCTCCTCGAGGAAGTTCGCGGTCGCGGCGAGCGACTCCCAGGAGGAGCGGCTCGTCGTCTCCCGCAGGATCGCCGTGTCGGGCACGCCGCGCGAGTGGAGATAGGCGGCGCCGGACGCCGCCTCGGTGAAACGATCGCCCTCCTGCTTCCCTCCGGTCACCACGATCATGGGCGCGATGCCCTCGGCGTAGAGGTCGGCGGCGTGGTCGAGGCGGGCCTGGAACACCGGGGACGGGCGCCCGTCGTACTGCGCAGCGCCGAGCACGACGATCGCCTGTGACGGCCGCGCGTCGTCACGCCGTGCCGCCAGGACCACCTGGACGAACGTGACGGTGAAGTAGAGGAACCCGGTGAGGACGAGCACGAGACCCACGCTCAGCACGACTCGCCAGCGCAGGACTCGCGCCATCAGCTATCGGTGACCCGTTTGCGGGCGGCTCGCAGGCGCGCCAGCGAGCGATCGCGCCCGAGCAGCTCGATGGAGTCGAACAACGGCAGGCCCGCGTGCCGGCCTTCCACCGCGGCGTAGAGCGCGGGCATGACCTTGCGCGGCTTGAGCCCGAGCGACTCGATGCTCGGACGGAGATCGATCGCGTCGGCGTTCCAGTCGCAAGTCTCGAGATGGGCAATGGAGGCATCGAGCACCTCGGTGACGCGCTCGACCTTCTGCAGGCGTTCCCACGACTCGGGCTCGATCGCGAAGTCGTCGTCGGGCACGAACAGGAATCCCATCTGGTCGACCAGGCTCGCGAGCGTGACCGCCCGCTCCTGGCCGATACGCACCGCGCCGCGCATGAGCTCGTCGTCGAGGTGATCGCCGAAGCGCTCGCGCGCACGAGGCCGCACCCGTTCCTCGAGCTCTTCGGCCGAGAGCCTGCGGATCCACTCGCCGTTCATCCAGTCGAGCTTCCGGTGGTCGAACGCCGCCGCCGCGTGCGTCACCCGGTCGAGGTCGAAGGCGGCGACGAGCTCGCCGGCGTCGAGCACCTCCCCCGCGTTCCCGTCGTCACCGTCGCCGACCGGAGCCCACCCCAGGAGCGCGAGGTAGTTCATGAGGGCCTCGTGCAGATAACCCTGCGCCCGGAACTCTTCGAGGGCGACGGCGCCGTGCCGCTTCGAGAGCTTGGCGCGGTCCGGACCCACGATGAGCGGGAGGTGGGCGTACGCGGGCGGGTCGCCGGCGCCGAGCGCGGCCCGCAGGGCGAGCACGCGGTGGGTGGAGTCGAGGAGGTCCTCGCCCCGGATCACGTGGGTGATGCCCATGTCGGCGTCGTCGAGGGCGTTGGCCAGGAAGAACAGCGGCGTACCGTCGGAGCGGACGATCACGAAGTCGGGGATGTGCGCCCATTCCACGCTGACCGGCCCTCGCACGAGATCGTCGAAGCTGCTGACCCCCTCGTCGGGGGTGCGGAATCGCAGCGTTCGCGGGCGGCCCTCGGCGGCCAGGGCCGCGCGCTCGGCGGCGTCGAGGTCGCGGCACCGACCGTCGTAGCCCGGCGTCCGTCCCTCGGCCCGGGCGGCCTCGTTGCGGGCGCGGACCTCCTCCTCGGTGCAGTAGCACTCGTACGCGAGCCCGGCGGCGAGGAGGCGCTCGGCGGCGGCGAGGTACAGGTCGAAGCGCGCGCTCTGGAGCACCGGCCCTTCGTCCCAGTCGAGGCCGAGCCAGTGCAGCGTCTCCTGGATCCCCTCCACCCACTCCGCCCGGGAGCGGGCGACGTCGGTGTCCTCGATCCGGAGCGCGAACGTGCCGCCGTGGTGGCGGGCGTAGAGCCAGTTGAACAGGGCGGTGCGCACGGAGCCGACGTGGAGCGATCCCGTCGGGGCAGGCGAGAACCGCACGCGTACCTCGGGCACGACTCCGAGTGTACGGGCGGGGTGCGGGAATCAGACGGTCGCCCCGAGCTCCTCGAGGAGGCGGCGGGCGACCACGATGCGCTGGACCTGGTTGGTGCCCTCGTAGATCTGGGTGATCTTGGCGTCTCGCATCATGCGTTCGACGGGGAACTCGGTCGTGTAGCCGGCTCCGCCGAGGAGCTGGACCGCGTCGGTCGTGATGCGCATGGCGGCGTCGGACGCGAACAGCTTGGCCATCGCCGACGCCCGTGCGATCCCGGGCGCGGCGGCGTCGATGCGGGCGCACGCCGCGTACACGAGGAGGCGGGCCGCCTCGAGCTGGGTCGCCATGTCGGCGAGGAGGAACTGGACACCCTGGAACTCCGCCACCGGCTGGTCGAACTGGTGGCGCTCGGCGACGTAGCGCCCCGCGACCTCGAGCGCCCCCTGGGCGATGCCCACCGCCTGGGCACCGACGATCGGACGGCTCCGGTCGAGCGCACCCATCGCATAGTGGAACCCGCGGCCTTCCTCCCCGACGAGGTTGGCGGCCGGGACCGGGACGTCGTCGAGGACGACCTCGCCCGTCGGCGAGCCCCGGACGCCGAGCTTGTGCTCGAGCTTGCCCACGGAGAAGCCCGGGAAGGTCCTCTCCACCACGAAGGCGCTGATGCCCCGGTGGCCGGCGGCGGGGTCGGTCTTGGCGAAGACGGTGTAGAGGTCGGAGACGCCGGCGTTGGTGATCCACGCCTTGCGCCCCGTGAGCACGTAGTGGTCGCCGGCGCGCACGGCCCGCGTGTTCATCGAGGCGACGTCGCTGCCGGCGTGCGCCTCCGAGAGGCAGTAGCTGGCCTGCCACTCCCCCGAGGCGATCCGGGGAACGTACGTGCGTTTCAGCTCCTCGCCGCCGTGGAGCAGCAGGGCGGTGATGCCCAGGCGCGAGATCAGCGCGAAGAGAGAGGAGGAGGCGCACACCCGCGCCAGCTCCTCCACCACGAGGGCGTAGGTGAGGGTGTCACCGCCCTCGCCCCCGTACTCCTCGGGGTAGATGGACCGGACGAACCCCGAGTCGCGGTAGGCGTCGAACGACGCCTGCGGGTACGTCTCCGCACGGTCGGCGGCGGCGGCGTGCGGCGCGATCTCCTTCTCGGCGAAGCGGCGGATCGCCGCCCGGAACTCCTCGTGCTCGTCGGACAGCGCGAAGGGACGGTCGACCACGAAGCTGACATGGTAGTCAGGCTCTGGGGCGCCTCAGCGGGCGGGGACCGCCTCCCGGAGCCGGTCGCGCCCGACGCCGACGTCGGCGGCCACCCGGTCGGGCGGCAGGCGCAGCACGTCGAGCGGCACCGCGTCGACGATCCGGCGCCGCACCTCGTAGCCGCGGTGCGCGCCGTGGACGACGCGGGTCCGCCACTCGACGAAGTCGGCCGGGGCGTCACCCTGGTACCCGAGCAGGGTGAGCGCGACGTCGACGTCGGTCATCACCGGCGCCCGCCCGAAGGAGGCGGCGCGTCGCATCGCCAGCTCGGCGACCACCCCGAGAGCGTCGTCGACGTGCTCGTGCGGGCTCAGCGCCACGCGGTCACGGACTCGCTCGGCCAGGCTCATGGCGTAGCCGATGTTGGGCCCGGGATTCCCGAGGAGGCTGCCGTGGGGCTGGCCCACCGGGAGGTCGCCGGGACGATCCGGACGCCACGCCTTCGGGGGCGGGATCTTCACCCCCGGTGCGAGGTTCGGCAGCTGGCGCGGCTCGTCTTCGAGGCGGCTGGGGACGTACGGATCGGTCGGCACGCCATGGTGTTAGCACACGCCCCCCTCTCCCCCGCCGAACCGGCGCAGAAGACGCGCCGGGTTCCAGCGCGCTCCACGCGCCAGGAGCGAGGAGGTCAGGCCGGGCGGTCGGCGCGGCGCTCGGCCTGGAGGAGGCCGAACACGAGGGAGTCCTCGAGGGCCTGCCACGACGCCTCGATGATGTTCTCGCCCACGCCGATGGTGGTCCAGACGCGGTCGCCGTCGGTGCTGTCGATCAGCACGCGGGTGACCGCGCCGGTGCCCTTCGCCGTGTCGAGCACGCGCACCTTGTAGTCGGTGAGGTGGACGGGATCGAGCGCGGGGTAGCGCCGGCCGATCGCCTTGCGCAACGCGTGGTCGAGCGCGTTCACCGGGCCGTTGCCCTCGGCGATCTCGTGGAACGCCTCGCCGGCGGCCTCCCCCTTCACGATCGCCTGGGTGACGAGGCGGCGCTCCTCCGGGGAGTCCTCGACGATGACCTCCCACGCCTCGACGTGGAACCACGGCTGGTGCCAGCCCGTTGCCCGGCGCATGAGCAGCTCGAGCGAGCCGTCGGCCACCTCGAAGTGGTAGCCCTCGTGCTCGAGGCGCTTCAGCGTGTCGATCACGTCGCTGAGCGCGGGCCCATCCAGCTCGATGCCAAGCTCCTCGGCCTCGATCGCGAGGTTGCTGCGACCGGCGAGCTCCGACACGAGCACCCGGGTGCTGTTGCCGACCGCGTCGGGCCGCACGTGCTCGTACGCGTCGGGCTTGCGCGCCAGCGCGCTGGCGTGGAGTCCGGCCTTGTGGGCGAACGCCGACGAGCCGACGTAGGGCGCCTGAGGATCGAGGGCCATGTTCACCAGCTCGGCGACATGGTGGGCAACGGGCGTCAGACGGTCGAGCCGGTCACGCGGGATCGTCTCGATGCCCATCTTGAGCGTGAGGTTCGGGATGATCGTGGTGAGGTTGCAGTTCCCGGTGCGCTCGCCGTACCCGTTGACGGTTCCCTGCACCTGGGTGGCGCCACCCCGCACGCCCGCGAGGGCGTTCGCCACGCCCGTACCGGCGTCGTCGTGGAGGTGCACCGCCACCGCGACGTCGCCCCGGAAGTAGTCGACGACCTCTCGGGTGATTCGCTCCACCTCGTGGGGGAGCGTGCCTCCGTTCGTGTCGCAGAGCACCAGGTGCGACGCGCCTGCCTGCGCGGCTCCCTCGAGCACCCGGAGGCTGAACTCCGGGTTGCGGCGGTAGCCGTCGAAGAAGTGCTCGGCGTCGAAGAGCACCTGCTCGGCCTGACCGGCCAGGAACGCGATCGAGTCGGCCACCATCGCGACGCCTTCGTCGAGCGTGGTCTGGAGCGCCTCGGTCACGTGGTAGTCCCACGACTTGCCGACGATGCAGAAGCTCGGGGCGCCCGAGTCGACCAGGTGCCACAGCGTGTCGTCGGAGTCGACCTTGCCCTTCACGCGCCGGGTGGATCCGAACGCCACGAGCGCGCTCGTCTCCAGGCTCAGCTCGGAGCGGATCCGGCGAAAGAGCTCGTCGTCCTTGGGGTTGGAGCCGGGCCACCCTGCCTCGACGAAGTGCACGCCGAGCCAGTCGAGCTGCTCGGCGATGCGGAGCTTGTCGTCGACCGTGAGCGAGATCCCCTCCAGCTGCGAGCCGTCGCGCAGCGTCGTGTCGAAGATCTCGACCTTCTCGGGCCAGCCGGGCTGGTGGACGGCGGCGACGTCAGGGACGGACATAGTCCAACCAATGGCGGTACTGCTCGACCTCGCCGTGGACGGCGGCGAAGTAGGTCTCCTGGATCTTGCGGGTGATCTCCCCGGGACGGCCGACCTCGCGGTCGTCGACCTCGCGCATGGGCACGATCTCGGCTGCCGTGCCGCTGAGAAAGGCCTCCTCGGCCGTGTAGAGGTCGCTGCGCAGGAGGTCGCACTCGACGACCTCGTAGCCGAGATCACGGGCGATCGTCATCACCGACGCGCGCGTGATCCCCTCGAGCGCGCCCGACGACAGCGGCGGCGTGAGCAGGACGCCGTCCTTCACCACGAAGATGTTCTCGCCCGTGCACTCGGCGACGAAGCCGTGGGTGTTGAGGAGGATCGCCTCGTCGTAGCCGGCCTTGAGCGCTTCGACCTTGGCCAGGCTCGAGTTGATGTAGATGCCGGTGCCCTTGGCCGCCACCGGGTTGACGTTGGGGTCCATGCGCCGCCACGACGACACCTTCATGCGGACACCGTTCTTGATGCCGTCGTCTCCGAGGTAGGTGCCCCACGGCCACACCGCGATCGACACGTTCACCGGGCACGGCAGCGGGTTGAGGCCCATCTCGCCGTAGCCGAGGTACGCGAGCGGGCGGATGTAGCACGACTCGACGTCGTTGACCCGGATCGTCTCACGCGTCGCCTCGACCAGCTCCTCCACCGAGTACGGGAGGTCCATGAGGAACAGGTGCGCCGACTGGTGCATCCGCTCGATGTGATCGCGCAGGCGGAACACCGCGGGACCGTCGGCGGTCGGGTACGCCCGGATGCCCTCGAACACGCCCGAGCCGTAGTGCAGGGTGTGCGTGAGCACGTGGACGTTGGCGTCGTCCCAGTCGACGAGCTCGCCGTCCATCCAGATCTTCGAGGTCTTCTCGATGGGCATCGCCCTACACCCTTTCTGCGATCGCGTCGCCGATTCCTGCCGTCGTGCCGGCCACGTCGTCGGCGCCGGCGACCGCCTTTCGTACCCGGGCCGCGGCCTCGGCCTCGCCCAGGAAGTCGAGCAACAGACCCAGGGACATGATCGCAGCCCGGGGGTCGGCCTTGCCCGTACCCGCGATGTCGGGCGCGGAGCCGTGGACCGGCTCGAACAGCGACGGGCCCGTCCGCGCGGGATTCAGGTTCGCGGAGGCCGCCCGGCCGATCCCGCCCGAGACCGCCCCGCCGAGGTCGGTGAGGATGTCGCCGAAGAGGTTGTCGGTGACGATCACGTCGTAGCGGCCCGGGTCCTGGACGAAGTAGATGCAGGCGGCGTCGACGTGCTGGTAGGCGGTGTCGACGCCGGCGGACTCGGAGGCGACCTCGTCGAACGTCCGCTGCCAGAGGTCGCCGGCGAAGGTGAGCACGTTCGTCTTGTGCACGAGGGTGACGTGGCTGCGCTCGCGCGACCGGGCGAGGTCGAAGGCGAACCGGGTGCACCGTTCCACACCCATGCGGGTGTTCACGGAACCCTGCGTGGCGATCTCGTGGGGTGTGCCCTTGCGCAGGAACCCGCCTTCACCCGCGTACGTGCCCTCGGTGTTCTCGCGGACCACGACCATGTCGACACCGTCGTTGAGCGCGCTCGGCCCCGCGGTGAACGGGCGCAGGTTCACGTACAGGTCGAGCTCGAAGCGCATCCGCAACAGGAGACCCCGTTCGAGCACACCGGGAGGGACGTCGGGATGGCCGACCGCCCCCAGCAGCACGGCGTCGACGCCTCGGATCTCGTCGAGCACCGAGTCGGGAAGCACCTCGCCCGTCGCGAGATACCGCGCCGCACCGAGATCGAACGAAACGGCGTCGTACGCGACACCGGTGGCGTCGAGCACCTTGAGCGCCTCGGCCACGACCTCGCTGCCGATGCCGTCCCCGGCG
>DASUUL010000350.1:0-2194 GCA_036374115.1 Acidimicrobiia bacterium
CCGGGTGGAGGCCTACCTCGGCTTCGACGCCCTCTTCGTGTTCGAGCCCGTCTTCCACTTCGAGATCGACTTCCGGGTCGGCGCCGCCATCAAGTACAAGAGCATCAGCCTCGCCTCCGTGCGCGTCACCGGGGTGCTCAGCGGCCCCGGCCGCTGGGAGGTCAGCGGCCACGCCACCATCTCGCTGCTCTTCTTCGACGTCGAGATCGACTTCGAGGTCGGGTGGGGGAGCGCGCCCGCACCTGCGCTGCCGAGCGTGCGCGTCGGATCGGAGCTCGCGGCCGCCCTGTCGAAGCCGGAGTCGTGGACCGCCCAGCTCCCCGCCGGCGGCGCCGCGATGGTGAGCCTCCGGGGCGTCGACGGCGGCACCGACGTGCTCGCCCACCCGCTGGGTGAGGTCGTCGGCATCCAGAAGGTCGTGCCCCTCGGTATCGCCGTCGACCGGATCGGCCGCGCCGTCCCCGCCGACGGCACCACCTTCGACATCACCGGCGTCGAGGTCGCCGGCCAGTCGCAGGCCCCCGCCTTCCGCGACGAGCACTTCGCCCGGGGCGAGTACCTCGACCTCACCGAGGAGGAGAAGCTCTCGCTGCCGTCGTTCGAGCGGTTCCGCGCCGGCGTGGCGGTGTCGACCACCGACTACGAGGTCCCGGCGGCGCAGGTCGCCTTCGAGCCCGAGTGGGAGACCGTCTTCCTGCCCGAGCCCGCGCCTCCCATGCGCGGGACGGTCGCCGCCGCCCGCCTCGTCGAGCAGGCCCGGTTCGGCGCGGTGGCGCACTCCGAGCTGCGCAAGCCCGACCGGCTGGCACCCGGGATCGACGCGCTGGTCACGATGGCCGCGCCGGCCTTCACCGTCGTGGCGGAGGCGGACCCGGCCACGCCGGTCGCGGGCGAGACCGTCACCACCTTCACCGAGGCCGCCCAGCGAGCCAACGCGTCCGCCGGCACGCTCGTCGCCGACGCCGCCGAGGTGGGGGCGCGGCCGTGAGCTACCGCTTCCTGCCGTGGGTCCGGCGCGGCCTCGCCGCCGGGATCGGCACCCCCGACCCGCTCACCGCCGCCATGCCCGCCCACGCCCGCTTCCCCGTGCGGCTGTCGCTCTCGACCGGCGACACCGCCGCCGTCGACCTGCGCCTCTCCGGGCCCGGCGACGTGATCGGCGTCGACCCTCGCGTCGTCGTCCGCACCGAGCCGGTGCGGTTCGCCCGCAACTTCCCGCCCGACCAGTTCGCCGCGGTCGAGTTCGACCCGCCCGATTTCCCGTGGATGTTCACGCCCGCGGCCCCGGGCGCGCAGGAGCGGCTGCGGCCCTGGCTCGTGCTCGTCGTGGTCGCGGCACAGCGCGGCGTCGCGATCCGGGTGGCGCGCGACCGGCCGCTGCCCCAGCTCGTGATCGAGCCGCCCACGCTGCCCGCCGACGAGCTCCCCGACCTCTCGGAGTCGTGGGCGTGGGCGCACGCCCATGTGGTCGAGGACGCCCCGCCGGCGTCGGTGCCCGACCACCTGCGCGACGAGCCCGACCTCAACGTCGCACGCGTCCTGTGCCCACGGCGCCTCGAGCCCGAGCGCGACTACCTCGCCTGCCTCGTCCCCGCCTTCGAGGCCGGGCGCCTCGCCGGGCTCGGTCAGGACGTGCCCGAGGCGCCCACCACCGCGCCGGCGTGGGGCGCGGGCGGCAGCGCGGGCGCCACCGTCACGCTCCCGCTCTACCTGCACTGGGAGTTCCGCACCGGCCCCGCGGGCGACTTCGAGTCGCTCGCCCGGCGGCTCACCCCCCGGCCCGTGCCCGACACCGTCGGTTTCCGGCGCATGTTCATCGGCGACGCCCACCCCGCGCTGCCGGCGCTCCCGCACGACGCCGGCGGGATCGTCCACCTCGAGGGCGCGCTCCGGTCGCCCGAGGCCGGCACCGGCGCCGCCCTCGGCCCCGAGCACGATCCGTGGGTCGACGACCTCGTCGACGTGCTCGACGCCCCCGCCGACCACGAGGTGCACGGCGCCTCCACCGACGCCGAGAGCGTCGCGCCCCCGATCTACGGCGGCTGGCACGTGAAGGTGCACGCGCTCGACGACGCCGCGCCTGATTGGCTCGTCGAACTCAACACCGACCCCCGCCACCGGGCCGCCGCCGGCCTCGGCACCGAGGTGGTGCGGATCAACCAGGAGCGCTTCATGCAGGCGGCGTGGGCCCAGG
>DASUUL010000351.1:0-9692 GCA_036374115.1 Acidimicrobiia bacterium
GCACGCGATCCAGTTCCTCGGCCCGCGCCGTCACGACGATGATCGGCACCTCGGAGCGATCGCGCAGCCTGCGACAGACCTCGCGCCCGTCGAGGTCGGGCAGTCCGAGGTCGAGGAGCACGAAGTCGGGGGTCTCGGCCACGAGTGCACCCGCCCCGGTAGCGACGCGCTCCACCTCGAAGCCCTCCAACCCCAGCCCTTCCACCAACGGCTCGGCGATCGTGTCGTCGTCTTCGACGACGAGCACGCGCGTACGACCGAGCGAATCCGGGCTCGAGCGAAACGAATCGCTCGCGACCTCCTGCACGGTCCCATCGTGCAATCTGCATCGGCGGCGCACACGGGTCGAAGGGCCCCAAATCCGGTCGACCTTCGACCCTGGCTCCGCTCAGCCGATGTCGACGACCAGGCGGTTGGGGTCTTCGAGCGTGAACACCTGGAACGGCCGCTCCTCGTCGAGGCCCACCACCCAGGTGAGGATCGCCTCGAAGTCGCCGGTGCGCACGACCTCGCGCACCTGGGTGGTGTCGGCGGGCGTGAAGCGGGTCGGCCCCGTGTAGCTCGGCGTGCTCGTCTCGAAGTCGAAGCCCGTGGCGTACGGCATCCGGATCTGGAGGAAGGCGCTCCCCTCCACTGCGACGGGCTCACCCGAGCCGTCCATCACGATCGGCCCGGGCACGTAGGACACCTCGTAGCCGGGCGCACCGGGGTCGCGGAACTCGAACACCACCCGGTCGAAGCACTCGTGGCCCGCGACCCGCACGTCGCCGAGCACCAGCACGTCGGCCGGCGCCGGCGCCGACACGGCCGTGGTCGCGCCGTCGAACGGGCAGCCGTCGGGGGCACTGGTGGAGGTCGTGGTGCTGGACGTGGTGCTCGCGGACGTGGTCGTGCTTCCTGACGACGATCCGTTGCCGTCGTCCCCGCACGCCGCGAGGGCGACCGCGAACACGGCGGCGAGCAACCCGGTGCGGCCCATGCGACGACCCTACCCACCCGTACACTGCCGGCCGTGACACGCCTGGATCCTCTCGGCCCGTTCCGTCTCGACGGCCGGGTCGCGATCGTGACCGGCGCGAGCTCGGGGCTCGGCGCCCGCTTCGCTCGCGTGCTCGACGGCGCGGGCGCGAGCGTCCTGCTCGCCTCCCGCCGGATCGAGCGCCTGGAGGAGCTGGCCCGCGACCTCGACGATGCCGCCGCCGTGCGCTGCGACGTGAGCGACACCGAGGCTGCCGCCATGCTCGTCGACAGCGCTGTCGAGCGCTGGGGCCGGGTCGACGTGGTCGTCAACAACGCCGGTGTGTCCTCGCAGCTGCCCGCGGTCGAGGAGCCGCTCGCACGGTTCCGGGAGGTGCTGGAGGTCAACCTGGTGGCGCCGTTCGCCCTCGCTCGACGGGCAGCGTGGTCGATGGTCGACGGCGGGCGCGGCGGCACGATCGTCAACGTCGCCTCGATCTGGGGGCTCGTGGGCGTCGGGCAGATCCCCGACGCGAGCTACGCCGCGTCCAAGGGCGGCCTCGTCAGTCTCACCCGCGAGCTGGCGGCCCAGTGGGCCCGCCAGGGTGTGCGGGTCAACACGCTCGCCCCCGGCTGGTTCCCGACCGAGATGACCGAGGGCAAGATGTTCGGCGACGAACGCGCCGAACGCTGGATCCGCAACCGCACACCCATCGGCCGCGGCGGCCAGGAGCACGAGCTCGACGGCGCCCTCCTCTTCCTCGCCTCCGAGGCCAGCAGCTACGTCACCGGCCAGGTCGTCTGCGTCGACGGCGGCTGGACGGCGGTCTGAACCGCTGATCAGCCCGCGGGTTCGAGCGGGGTCAGGTCGCGTCCCTCGAAGGCCGGGTAGTCCTCGGGATAGCGCTCGGCC
Source organism: Acidimicrobiia bacterium (assembly GCA_036374115.1). Classification (GTDB taxonomy): domain Bacteria; phylum Actinomycetota; class Acidimicrobiia; order IMCC26256; family JACDBD01; genus JACDBD01. Next base: position 1,871 of record DASUUL010000351.1, read on the forward strand.
CGGAAGATCCGCCACGGCTGCAGCTCGAAGTTGAGGTTGCCGCGAGGAGTCTGGGGCCGGAGGGTGAAGTACGGGTTGATGTAGTCCCACACCTCCTCGCCGTCGGGCGTGACCTCGACGACCCGGCCGTGGGTTCCGTACGTCACGAGGGTGTTGCCGTTGGGCAGGCGCTGCGACCCGGAGATGATGGCGGCGAAGAACTCGTCCTCCTCGCCCTGGGGGTAGACCCGCTCGATCGCGGCCGCGAAGGCGCCGTCGTCGTCGAGCACGTACTCCCCGTCTTCCATCACGGGCACGACCTCGTCGACGCTCGAGTAGGCCCGCAGGTCGGGCCGCCCGTTGTTGAAGACCAGCAGGTTGCCGGCGCCGTCGAAGCCGTCTTCGATCCACTCGACGTCGTGCTGGGCGTACAGCTCCTGATCCGCGACGTCTTCCTTGCCGTAGGTGGCGGGGTTGCCGTACCGGAAGAGGAGATCGCCGGCGGGCCCGGCCGCCTCCTCGGTCGTCGTGCCGTGGTCGATGACCCAGAACTCGTCGAACGAGCGGAGGCTGATCGCGATCTGGTCGAGCTCGGCGTTGTAGGCCACCGAGTTGGCGTGGTTCCAGTCGGCCTCGCCCGGTTCCTGGAGCGACTGGTCGGGGCTGTAGTTGATGTCGATCTTCTGCGGATTCTCGGCGACGTCGCCGAAGTTCTCCTTGGTCTCGTCGAAGTCTTGGACGAGGTGGTCCCAGACGCGCCACTCCCAGACGATCGCGTCTGCGTTCGGGTCGTACTCGACGACGTGGTCGGCCCACACGGCGTCGTCGGGCAGCAGCTCGGGATCGCGACCGGCGGCGATCGCCTCGTCGGCGCTGTAGTACTCCCACGCCAGGATCAGCACGTTCCCGTTCGGGAGGCGCTCGATGTCGTGATGCTGCATGACGTCGTCGTTGCCGTACTCGAAGCTCCAGACGACGTTGCCGTCCCAGTCGAGCTCTTCGACCACACCGCCGAACCCGTTGCCGTTGATCCGCGACGGGATCCGGGCCCGGCCGGTTCGCAGGAGGTTGCCGCTCTCCTCGAGATACTGGTAGAGGCCGGGCTGCGTCTCGTGCTGCCACTCGTGCACCACGTTGCCCTCGATGTCGACGAGGTACGTGGTCTCCTGGGTGAGCGGCGAGTACAGCGTGTAGCCGCCGAAGGTGCCGTCGGCGCTGCTCACCAGCCCCGCCGGCAGCCCCCGGTCGAGCCCGTTCTCGTCGAGGACGACCTCACCGCCGCCGGCGGCCGTGCCCTCGCTCGCCCGGGCCGTGTCGGTGCCACGGTCGTCGCTGCAGGCGGCCGCGAGGGTCAGGGTCGCGGCCAAGCCCAGAGCCGCGTACGCGCGCGATCTCCCGCCCATCGGGGTGATCCTCATGCTGCGAAGTGCGCGTTTGGTTGCGCCACGGTGGCAGTCCGGCGGCGGGCCTAGGCGGCGGGCTTCTCCAGGATGTGCACGGCGCACGCCGAGCCGAGCCCGATGACGTGCGTGAGCCCCACCTTGGCGCCGTCGACCTGGCGATCGCCCGCCTCCCCCCGGAGATGGGTGGCCACCTCGTAGAGGTTGGCGGCGCCGGTGGCGCCGATCGGGTGTCCCTTCGAGATCAGGCCGCCCGACACGTTGACCGGGGTCCGGCCGTCGCGCCACGGCGCGCCCTCGTCGATGAACTTGCCGGCCTCACCCCGCTCGCACAACGACAGGTTGTCGTAGTGGATGAGCTCGGCGGTGGCGAAGCAGTCGTGCAGCTCCACCAGGTCGAGGTCGTGAGGGTCGACGCCGGCCGTCTCGTAGGCCTGGTCGGCCGCCCGGCGCGTGAGGGTGCTGACATCGGGCTGCACCTGGTCGCTCTCGGTCCACTCGTCCGAGGTCATCACCGAAGCCGAGATCTTGACGGCGCGCTTGCGCTGGTCCGCGCCGAGCGTCTCGAGCTTCTCCTCCGACACGAGCACCAGCGCAGCCGCACCGTCGCCCGTCGGGCAGCACATGAGCAGCGTGTTCGGGTAGCTCATCATCTCCGCGCCCATGATCTCTTCGAGGGTGAAGGGCTTCTGGTACTGCGCCAGCGGATTGAGCGTGGAGTGTTGGTGATTCTTCTCCGCCACCTTGGCGAACTGCTCGAAGCCCACGCCGCCGTGCTCGTTGGCGTACTCCATCCCGGCCTGGGCGAACACGCCGGGCATGAGGCCGGTGCCGAGGACACCCTCGACCCCCATCACGGAGCCGTACCGGCCGCCCGGCTCGTAGACGTGCTTGTCCGAGCGGGCCTTCCCGGCGCCGCCGAGGAGCCCCTGCTTGCCCATCTGCTCCATTCCCACGGCGAGGCCCATGTCGGCCTCGCCGGCCTTGATGGCGGTGTAGACGCTGCGGACGGCGGTGGCGCCGGTCGCGCACGCGTTCACGACGTTGTAGACGGGTACACCGGTCTGGCCGATCTGCTTCTGGAGTCGCTGGCCGACGCCGCTCATCGCCTCGAACATGCTGCCGGCGCCGAGCACGTCGATGTCGTGGATCGTCACCCCACCGTCGTCGAGGGCGTCGAGGGCGGCCTCGCTCCCGAGGTCGATGACGTCCTTGTCGGGGTAACGGCCGAACCTCGTCATCGACGCGCCGAGGATCCACACGTTGTCGCCGTTGCTGCTCATCTTGGCTCCTTCATTCCGCGCTCACGCGTCCGCACCCCTGCTGCTCAAGCCGGCTCGTAGCCGAATGCCACGGCCTCGGTGCCGTCGTCGTCGGTGCCCGCCACGAACGTGGTGAGCCGTACGGGCATGCCGAGCGACACGTTCTCGGGGGTGGGATCGATGTTCACGACGTTCGCCTTGACCACACCGCCGCCCTCGAGGTCGACGATCGCCGACACGTACGGCGTCGGGACGCCGGGCGCGGCCCGGTGCACGATCGTGAAGCTCCTCACCGAGCCGGTGTCGCCGAGCCGCTGCGGCTCGAACGCCCGCTTGCCGCACTTCGCACAGGCGTTGCGGCGGTCGAAGTACTGCGCCCCGCACGCGGTGCAGGTGTGGGCGACGAGGTGCGGCGCCCCGTCGTCCAGCACGAGATAGTCGACGATCGGAATCTGCTTGCCCACCGAAGAGCCCCCTCGCTCGGCCTGAGGAGGAACCTAGCGCGGCTCCGCCGTGGGAGACTGGCCGGCGAGCGAGCGTGGCGGAACTGGCAGACGCGCAGGGTTTAGGTCCCTGTGCCCTTCGGGGTGTGGGAGTTCGAGTCTCCCCGCTCGCACCCTCGCCGGAGCTACTTCCGCTTGCGCTTCCGGCCGAACCGGCGCTTCTTCTTGGGCTCGAGCTCGGAGAGGATGTCGGGGGCGGCCTCGTTCACGATGGCCTCGGCCTGGTCGAGCAGGGCGGCGATGTCCTCGCCTTCGGGTTCGGGCTCGGGCGTCTGGCTCGCCCGGCTCAGGCTGCCGTACTGCCAGCCGGCGTCCATGCGCCGCTTCGTGTACGCAGGGCAGTCGTCGGGGCAGCGCCAAGGCGCCTCGGGCGCGAGGTCGAGGCGGCACTTCTGGGCGACCTCCCCCGACGGGTAGGTGCGGCTGTCGTAGTGCTTGCAGTCGGTCCGCATCGGCACAGGCCCATTCTGACCCGCGCGAGCGGAGCGTTCGACCGCGGCGCTCGTCGGGGTCAGCCGAGCCAGTCGGTTGCGCTCTCGAGCAGGTAGCGGCTCACGCTCAGACACCGTTCCAGGGCGTCGCACGACACCGCGTCGCCGTCGCGGATCCGCAGGAGCGACACGCGCTGGTGGGCGACGATGCGCAGGCTGCGCTCGGGCGCGTCGGTCGCCGCCGGGATCGAGTCGATCGCCGACACCTCCAGCGGCAGGTCGGGGCCGCCCTGCCCGGCCAGCTCGGTCGACAGCACGAGCAGGTCGGGCCCGTGGGGCAGGGGCGGGAGGGCCCAGGTGAAGTTCAGGGGGAAGTGGAACTCGTCGGGCGGGTCGTCGCCGTCGGGCCTGCCCATCACCTCGTCCTCGAAGGTGAGCAGCACACGCGGATCGATGTCGAGCGACAGGTACAGGTCGACCGGGCCGGCGCAGCCCTCCTCCGGGTGGAGGTCGACCTCCCACGTCTGGCGTAGGGAGTAGCTCTCGACGAAGTGTCGCTCGTCGTGAACATGGAAACCGTGCTCCACCGCGTGATCCTTGAGATCGGCGACGAAGCCGGCGACGTCGATGACGGCCATCCGCCCTGCTCCTCAGCTCCCCAGGGCCAGACGTACGGCCTTGGTGACGTCGTCGAACGCCTCCTGCGCGGGCTCCATGAGATCACGCATCCCGAAGAACCCGTGGAACACACCGTCGTAACGGCGCAGCTCCACCGGCACCGCGGCGGCCTCGAGCTCGCGCGCGTACGCCTCACCCTGGTCGCGCAGCGGGTCGAACTCGGCGGTGAGCACGAAGGCCGGCGGCACACCGGAGAGGTCGGCGGCGCGAATGGGAGAGAAGCGCCAGTCGTCGCCGTCGGACTCCTCGTTGAGGTACTGGCGGTAGAACCAGCGCATCGACTCGAGCTCGAGGAAGTAGCCGGTGGCGTTCTCGACCATCGACGCGCTCTCGAACTCGTAGTCGGTGACCGGGTACACGAGCAGCTGGAACGCGAGGTGGGGGCCGCCGGCGTCGCGTGCGAGCAGGCTGACGACCGCGGCGAGGTTGCCACCGGCGCTGTCGCCGCCCACGGCGATGCGGGCGGGGTCGACCCCGAGGTCGGCGGCGTGCCCGGCGACCCAGCGGGTCGCGGCGAAGGCGTCGTCGACCGCGCACGGGAACTTGTGCTCCGGCGCCAGGCGGTCGTCGACCGACACGACGACGCAGCCCACGGCGTTGGCGAGCGCGCGACACGACAGGTCGTGGGTCTCGACGCTGCCGATGGTCCAGCCACCGCCGTGGAACCACACCAGCGCCGGCAGCGGCGTCTCGGGGGCGGGGCGGTAGATCCGGACCGGGATCTCCCCGCCGGGCCCGGCGACGGTGCGGTCGACGACCTCGTGGACGGCCTCCGCCGCCGCCCGGCCGGCCCGGGCGAACTCGGCCATCTGCGTGCGGACGACCACGGGGTCGGACGACTGGCCGATGACCAGGCCGGCGTCGCGCATGAAGTCGAGGATCAGCTGCGCCTGCGGGTGCATCGGCATCAGTGGTCGCCCCCCTCGGTCTTCGCGATGACCCGGAGACCCTCGGCCAGCGTGCGGAAGGCCTCGCCGCGGTTGGAGTAGGCCAGCTTCTCGGCGTCCGACATCTCCGCAAAGGTACGACCGTCGCCGGCGGCGGGCACGAACACCGGGTCGTAGCCGAAGCCACCTTCGCCCCGGGGCGCCGCCGCGATCAGGCCTTCGACGCTGCCGAGCGCGGCAACCTCGAGCCCGTCGGGCCACCGGGCGATGGCGACGGTCGAGAAGCGGGCGGTGCGGCGCTCGAGCGCGACCCCCGCGAGGTCCGCGAGCAGCCGGGCAACGTTGGCGGCGTAGGTCGCGCCCGGCCCGGCGTAGCGGGCGGCATGCACCCCGGGGGCACCGCCCAGGGCGTCGACCTCGAGGCCGGTGTCGTCGGCGAGGGCGGGCAGCTCGGTGGCCTCGCACAGGGCGACGGCCTTCAGGCGGGCGTTGTCCTCCAGGGTGGCGCCGTGCTCCTCGACCTGCGGCACCGACTCGGGGCGGTCGACGAGCTCGATGGCGACGTCGGCGTCGCGCAGGATGGCCGCGATCTCCCGTGCCTTGTCGGGATTGGCAGTCGCGAGCACGAACGTCATCGTCATGCCCGGCGGGGCGGGGGCGGCTCGGCGAGCAGCTCGCGCTGGAGGTCGAAGATCTGCGAGATGCCCGACTCGGCCAGCTGCAGCAGGTCGTCGAGCTCCGAGCGCGAGAACGGCAGCCCCTCGGCGGTGCCCTGCACCTCGATGAACCGGCCCGACCCGGTCATCACCACGTTCATGTCCACCTCGGCGCGGACGTCCTCGGAGTAGTCGAGATCGAGGTGGGCGAGTGCGTCGACGACACCGACCGAGATCGCGCCGCACACGTCGGTGATCGGATGGGTGCCCATCGTCTTGGTCGCCACGAGGCGGGAGAAGGCGTCGTGGAGCGCCACGTACCCCCCGCAGATCGACGCCGTGCGCGTGCCGCCGTCGGCCTGGAGCACGTCGCAGTCGACGGTCACCTGCACTTCGCCCATGGCGGTGAGGTCGGTCACGGCGCGCAGCGACCGGCCGATGAGACGCTGGATCTCCTGGGTACGGCCCGACTGCCTCCCCCGGGCGGCCTCTCGGTCGCTGCGCTCGCTCGTGGAGCCCGGCAGCATCGAGTACTCGGCCGTCACCCAGCCCCGCCCCTTCCCGCGGAGCCACGGCGGCACGCGATCCTCGGCCGACGCCGTGCACAGCACGCGGGTGCGCCCGAACTCGACCAGGACCGACCCGGCCGCGAACTCGGTGAAGTCGCGTGTGAACGCGATCGGCCGGAGCTCGTCGGGCTCACGTCCGTCCTTGCGACTCCCCATGGGTCCGTTCCCCCTTGCCGGCTACACCCGGGCCACGAGATGCGGAGCGGCGAGCGTCACCGGCTCCCCGAAGGCCTCTGATCCTTCCGCGACCGACACCACCGGGTCGAGTTCCGGCCACAGGTGCGTGAGCACGAGACGGCGGGCGCCCGCCTCGCGCGCCCCTCGCCCCGCCTCGGCGGCCGTGAGGTGGTGGGGCCAGCCCTTGCGGCCCTCCTGGTACGTGGCTTCGGAGAGCACGAGGTCGGCCCCGGCGGCGAACGCACCCACGGTCCAGTCCGGTCCGGTGTCGGCCGTGTAGACGAGGCGCTTGCCGTCGCCGCGTACCTCCACCGCGTACGTGGGCGGCGGGTGGTCGGTGCGCGAGAACCGCAGCTCGAGCGGGCCGATCCTGACACCGTCGCCGTCACCGACGACGTTCCACTCGAAGGTGTCGCCCCAGTCACTCACGAGCGCGCCCAACCGCTTCTCGATCCCGTCGGGCCCGAAGACGGGGACTCCGGTGCGCTCGAGGCCGTAGTGGAGCAGCACGTGCAGCCCGTAGATGTCGACGCAGTGGTCGGGATGCTCGTGCGTGAGCACGACCGCGTCGAGGGCGTCGACCGGGAGATGCTGCTGGAGGTTGGGGAACGTCCCGTTGCCGCAGTCGATCCACACCGCCGCTCCGCCTGCCTGCACGAGATAGCCGCTGCAGGCACCGCCGGCACCCGATCCGTACGATCCCGACGCCCCGAGCACGGTGAGGTCCATCGGCGCTACGTCCAGGCCCAGTGCCGGACCGACGCGACCTCGGGCCCGAGGAAGCGCGCCCCGAGGCTCCGGAAGGTCTCCACGTCGCCACTGGTGAGGAACGAGTGGCGGCCGGGGCCGCCGCCGGACGCGGCCCAGCCGTTGCCGGACAGCAGCGCGCGTACCTCGAACGCGGTCTCGTCGGCGCTCGACACGAGCACGACGTCGCGCCCCATCACGTCGCTGATCGTGCGGGCGAGCAGCGGATAGTGCGTGCAGCCGAGCACCAGGGTGTCGACGCCGGCGTCGCGGACTGGGGCGAGCAACCGCTCCGCGAGCACATGCACCTGGTCGGATTCGACGTCGCCCGCCTCGACGAACTCGACGAAGCCGGGGCAGGCGGCGCAGGTGAGCTCGACCCCGGCCGCGGCGGCGTCGGCGGCGCGCTGGTACGCACCCGACGAGATCGTCCCGACCGTCCCGATCACGCCGACGCGCCCCGTTCGCGTCACCCGGCTGGCGGCGCGGAGGCCCGGATCGATCACCCCGATCACCGGAACGTCGAGCCGGGC
>DASUUL010000352.1:0-12942 GCA_036374115.1 Acidimicrobiia bacterium
TGCACGCTGTGCTCGTGTTATCCGTGGCCGGTACTCGGCTTGCCGCCCAACTGGTACAAGAGTCCGTCCTACCGCGCTCGGTTGGCGCGTGAGCCCCGCACCGTGCTCCGGGAGATGGGCTGTGACGTGCCCGGCGAGGTAGAGATCCGAGTCTGGGATTCGAGTGCCGAAGCGCGATACCTGGTGCTGCCGGAGCCGCCCGCCGGCACGGAGGATGCGGGCGAGGAGGAGTTGGCTGCGATGGTCACTCGTGACGCGATGATCGGAGTCCAGCGACTGTGAGCGAGCTCGTCTCTGCCGAGATACGGGAGATGGATGGCCCGGAGGCGCTGCCTCGCGACAACGGCGAGCTGGTCTTCGAAGCGCCCTGGCAGGGGCGCGTGGTGGGTATGGCGATCGGGGTCGTTCGGCAACTCGGGCTGGACTGGGACGCGTTCCGCGGGCACCTCATCCGTGAGATCGCCGCCGCCCCTGGTCGCCCCTACTACGAGTCTTGGGCAGCCGCGCTGGAGGGGCTGGTGGCCGAACTGCGCCTCGTGTCGTGCGACGAACTCGACGAGCGGGCAGCAGCGCGCATCCCGCGGTGACAAGCCCCCACGTCGACAGCGCGCGCGGATACGTCTGCAAGACCTTGGACGCGGGTTCGATTCCGCCCGCCGCCACCGGGTCGTCCCGGGGGCGTGGACCGTCGTGATCACTCGTTGTCAGCGTCGCCCCACCAGCAGCGAGATCCTCGACGAGGTGACGGTCGAGTACGCCAACGACCCGTTCGGAGCACCACCGAGTCGGGCCCCCGCGTCCTCGCCGATGAGTTTCGCGGGGCCGCGGCGTCTGACTACCGTGCGGGACGTGGTGGGAGCCGGCGAGCAGGTGCTCGACATCGACGGGCACGAGGTTCCCGTCTCACATCCCGACAAGGTGTTCTTCTCGGAGCACGGCGAGACCAAGCTCGACCTCGTGCACCACTACCTCCGGTTCGCCGAGCCGGTGATGCGCACGATGGGTGGCCGCCCGACGCTCATGCAGCGGTTCCCCGAGGGCGCGGAGGGATCGTCGTTCTTCCAGAAGCGGGTGCCCAAGGGGGCGCCCGAGTGGTTGCAGACCACGATCGTCAGCACCCCCAACGGGACGACTTCGCGCGCCATGGTGGTGGCCGACCTCGCCCACGTCGCGTGGGCCGTGAACATCGGATGCCTCGGCTTCCACCCGTGGCCGTACCTCGCCGACGATCCCGAGCACACCGACGAGCTCCGCCTCGACCTCGACCCCCAGCCCGGAACCGACTTCACCCACGTCCGCGCCGCGGCCGCGGAGGTGCGGGCGTTCCTCGGTGAGCTCGGCATCGCCGGCTACCCGAAGACCACGGGGAACCGCGGTCTCCACGTCTACGTGCGGCTCGAGCCCCGCTGGGACTCGTACCAGGTGCGGGCCGCCGCGGTCGCCACCGCCCGCGAGCTCGAACGGCGCCGGCCCGACCTCGTCACCGCGGCGTGGTGGAAGGAAGAACGCGGCGAGCGCATCTTCCTCGACTTCAACCAGAACGCACCCCACAAGACCGTGTTCGGCGCGTGGTCGGTGCGAGCACGCCCCGGCGCGCAGGTGTCGACGCCACTGGACTGGGACGAGATCGACGACGTCCATCCCGACGACCTGACCATCGCCAGCCTCCCCGCCCTCGTGGCGGCGCGGGGCGATCCCTGGGCCGGCATGAACGACCACCCGCAGTCCATCGAGGCGCTGCTGGCGATGCACGAGCGTGACCTCGCCGGCGGGCTGATGGACGCACCCTGGCCGCCCGTCTATCCGAAGCTGCCGGGCGAGCCCCCGCGGGTGGCGCCCAGCCGAGCACGCAAGAGCTGATCGACAACACGTCTGCGACGAGGACGTGACGTTCGGGGCATGGCCTCCGCGGGTGCCCGACGGTTCCGGCCGCGTCACCCGTAGCGACCAGCGACGCTCGGAGCTGATCAGCGCGTTCGGAGCCGTCACCGAGTGGTACGACTTCAGCCTCTACGTGTACCTGGCGCCCGTGTACGGCAGGGTGTTCTTCGGAGACGGCGACGCCGGCAGCCAGCTCATCGCAACCTTCGGGATCTTCGCGATCGCGTACGCGGCGAGGCCACTCGGTGCGCTCGCGTTCGGCAGCTTCGGCGACCGCAAGGGCCGCAAGCAGTCCCTCACGCTCTCGGCGCTGATCATGGCGGCGGCGTTGCTCGTGAACGGGCTCCTGCCGAGCGAAGCCACCGCGGGCCTGCTCGCGGTCCTCCTGCTGGTGGCGGTGCGCCTGGCGATGGGCTTCGCGGTGGGAGGGGAGTACTCGGGCATCCTCGTGTTCCTCGTCGAGACCGCGTCCGCGCGGAACCGCGGCTTGGTGGTGTCGTGGGCGCCGGCGGTCGCCGGCGTGGGGAGCCTGCTCGCGGTCGGGGTCTCCGCCGCGGTCACGAACGCCCTCGACACCGCCGCGCTCGACTCGTGGGGATGGCGGATCCCGGTGTTCTTCGGGGCGGCGCTGGCGCTGTCGGTGTTCTTCCTGCGCCGGCGGCTCACCGAGACGGCGTCGTTCGAGCAGCTGCGGGCGAGCAACGCCGTGGCGGCCTCGCCGACCAGGGAGGTGACGCACACGGCCCGGCTCGCGCTCGTGGTGACGTTCGGCCTGTCGGCGGTCGGTTCGATCGCGTACTACCTGAACGTGACCTTTGTCCCGACCTTCCTCAGTGGCTTCACCGACGTCGACGCCGGAACCGCATTGCGGTGGTCGACGCTGGCGACGGCGGCGATGCTCGTCACCACGCCGGCGTTCGGCGCGATTTCGGATCGCACCGGGCGCCGGGGGTTCCTCGCCGTCAGCGCGATCGTGCTGGTGGCCACGAGCCCGATCCTGTTCGCGGTGTTGGACGACTCGACGGCCTGGATCGTCGTCGCCGCCATGGCCGCCCTGGCGGTGAGCGCGGGCGCCTTGTGTGCCGTCTCGGCCGCCGCCATCCCCGAGCAGTTCCCCGCGCACGTGCGGTTCAGCGGGATCGCGATCGGCTACAACGCCGCGGTCGCGGTCTTCGGCGGCCTCACCCCGTTCGTGGCCACCGTCCTGATCGACTCGACGGGGTCGGCGGTCGTGCCGGCGGCGGTGCTCAGCGCCGCCACCGCGGCGATGATCGTCCCGGTGCTCCGGCTGCGGGAGACGGCGCGCCGGCCGTTGCCCCAGTAGCCGGGCTCGTCACCCGCGGAGCGCCCAGGTCCAGCGGTCCTTGCCCGCGCGCTTGGCCCGGTACATGGCGGCATCGGCCTGCCGCAGCAGGTCGGGGCCCGCGCCCGCGGGGCCCGCCGGCGACACGCCGACCGACACCGTGACCGCGGGGCCGTCCGGGCCCATACTCCCTCGGACGGCTGCGACGAGGCGCTCCCCGAGGAAGGAGTCGGCGCCGTCGTCGTCGACCACCAACACGGCGAACTCGTCGCCGCCGACGCGGGCGACGAGGTCGCGGGGCCGCACGGCCGCTACCAGCGCCTCGGCCACGGTTCGGAGCACCCCGTCGCCGACGTCGTGGCCGAACCGGTCGTTGATGTCCTTGAAGCCGTCGATGTCACAGAACGCGACGGTCAGGTTCGCGTCCCGGGCTGCGAGGTCCTCGAGCACACGGTCGAGCCTCGTGCGGTTGGCGACCCGGGTGAGGGAGTCGCGTTCGCTCGCCGCGGCCAACCGCTCGGTGCGCAGGTACCGATCGTGGGCGTCCCGGAGCGAGACGACGATCTCGTCGGGAGCGCCCGATCCGGGTTCCGACGCCAGGTGCCACGACGCCTCGGTCCAGCGCCAGGCGTCGCGGCCCCGCACCCGCACCGTGGTGGTGACGGTCTGGCCCCGCTGGGCGTCGGACAGGGCCGCGCTCACCACGGTCCCGTCGTCGGGATGCACGAGCGCGGCGATCGAGTCGCCCACGACGTCGGCGACCGGCCGGCCCGACATGCCCAGGAAGGAAGGCGAGGCCCACGCGACCGTCCCCTCCGGGCTCAGCAGCAGCAGCCCGTCGGGAATGAACTCGGCGATGCGGCGGGCCCGAACGTCGGCGGCGGCACGCGCACCCCGCTCCCTCGTGCGGCTCACCGCCTGCACGAGAAGCTGACCCACGAGCTCGGCCTGCTCGATCTCCGCTCGCTGCCAGGAGCGCGGTCGCTCCAACACCTGGAGCCCGGTGATGCCGAGGAGCGACGTGCCCATGCGCACCGGTACGAGCACGATCGCGCGCAGCCCGTTGACGGTCGCGAGGCGGCGCTCGCTGGGCGCCAGCTCGATCTCGGCGAGATCGGCGACGGCCACGGTGTTGCCGAGCCGGAGGACCTCGACGACGGACGCGAACGTCTCGCGCAACGGCGAGCCGATCGGCGGGGCGGTTGCCCGGCGCCCCGGGCGGATCCAGTGCCAGTCGTCGGAGATGCGCTCGTGGTCGTCGACCAGGGTGGCGAAGGCCACGTCGGCCCCGGTGAACCGGCCGAACTCCTCCAGGCAGCTCATCACGGCGACGTCGAAGGTGTCGGTGGTGGCGGCCCCCAGTGTTCGCGAGACGCGCGCCGCGACTGCTTGGAAGTTCCCGGTCCCGATCTGTTCCGGCATCGCGTGCTTTCCGGTGGAGGTCACCGGCCCCGAACCCTGTGTTCGGCAGCGGCTCACGGCGGGTTGAGCCGAGAATCCCGGCGGATCGGCCGATCCGCGAGGTCGGGGCGACGCGTGCGGCCGCTACCCGGGCGAGCGCGCCCGCCGGCGGCGGGCGAGAAGATCTCGCAGCGGCTTGGTCAATCCCGCCTCGATCGAGGTGCCGCCCACGTACGCGGCGAGCGCGATTGCGAAGGTCACCCCCAGCACGACGAGTCCTGCCCTCGTGCCGAGGCGGAGGACGACCGGGACGAGCGCGCCGATGACCCACGCAAGCTGGAAACGGGTCTCGAACCTGGCCACCCACCGCCCCCGGGCCGCGTCGGGCGCGTCCCGCTGGAGCACGCTGTCGAAGGCCTGCCGGCCGACGTTGGCGGCGAGGCCGAGGGCGGCACCGGCAACGAGCACACTCGGCCGGCTGAAGCGGGCCGCGCACACGAAGGCGGCGATCCCCGCGAGCGCCAGCGCCGACGCGAACAGCTGCTCCTCGGTCAGCCAGCGGCGCTTGAGCGCCGGGCTGATGATCGTCGCGGCGAAGTTGCCGGCCGCGACCGCGAGGAGCACGGCGCCGTACAGCCAGACCGGCTCGTCGGCCCGGCGGAACGCGAACGCGATCAGGAAGGTCAGGAAGCCGATGCTGGCGCGCAGGATCGACAGCGCCGAGGCTCCGAGCACGATCGACCGAGAGTGCACCTCGGCCTGCTCGACCTCGCGCGGCGGCTCGGCGCCCTCGGTGCTGGGCGGGATCCGCAAGGCGACCACCGCGGCGGCGAAGTACACGAGCGAGGCGAGCCGGAGAACGAGCGGCGCATCCCCCAGTGCGAGGATCCCGGCGGCAGCGCCACCACCGATCGTGCCCGCGAGGCTGGAGATCCGCGAGATCCGCGAGTTCGCCGCCACCAGCCCGCCCGGGTCGCCGACGAGCCCGGGAATGGCGGCGCTGCGGGCGACGGCATAGCCCTTGCCGACGACGAGCACGGCGAAGGCCTCGGGGTAGAAGAACAGACTGCGGAGATCCCCGGCCACGAAGAGGCACAAGATCCCCCGCACGAGCATCGTGAGCGCGATGAACCCGTGACGGGCACCGCGGAGGCGGTCGACCAGGGGGCCGATCAGCGGCGTCACGATCGCGAACGGAGCCATGGTGAGGGCCAGGTAGAGGATGATGCGCGGCCGAGCGGCATCGACCGAGACGTTGAAGAACAGCGAGCCGGCCAGGGAGACGGCGAAGAAGGCGTCGCCGCTCGCGCTGAGGGCGTGCGTGTACGCGAGGCGGGCGAACGGGTTCGGCCCGAAGATGCGCGAGGTCAGCGCGTTCGCGTCCATGGTCGCGGGCTTTCCGATGGTAGCGACCACTCCGGTACCCTCCTGACGAGTGCATCGGGAGTGGCGTTGCGGCGAAAGCTAACGCTCGTCCTTGTGGTCGCGCTCGCGGTCGCGTCCTGCGACGACGGCGACCCGGGGACCCGCTCGCACGACGCCGAGGTGTATGCGGCCGTGATCCGCGCCCTCGCACCGGATCCGCCCGGCGCTCCCGTCGAGGAGCTCGACCGCACCGTCTTCGTGGGGCCGGCCGACGACGAGGTCGACATCTCGATCGGGGTCCAGGCGTCGGTCGTCGACGACCTCGAGGAGTTCGCCACGATCCGCTTCGTCGACGACGAAGAGGAGGCGATCGGCGACGACGAGCTCGAGACGGTGATCAACGACGGTGTGCTCGTGCTCCTCGGTCCCGTCCCCCCGGGGACGCCCACGACGGTCCGGGCGCGGCGCTACGTCGACGCCGACGACATGGATCGCTACCGGGTGACGGTCGAGGGATCCGGCGAGAACTGGGAGGTCGCCGATCTCGAACGGGTGACCGGTTGACGCTCGAGCTCGTGCGTTCCTGAGCCTCAGGTCCGGAAGCGGCGGGCGACAGCGGCCTGGCGGCGGGCGATCTGGTCGCGGCGCTGGTCGCCCGTCCACGCGGGCGTGTCGGCAGGCAGGTGGGCGCGCACGTCCGCCACCGGGACGACCCGGGACGCGGGCGCGGGCGCCGTCGCCGAGAACACCCACCGGTAACTCACGAGGCCTTCGCGCCGGTGCTCGGTGTCGAGCCAGTTGGGAACGCCCGGATCGTCGTGCGCGATCACCACCCGGAAACGCCCGTCGCCGTCGACGTGGATCTGGTCGCCGCTCAGGCTGACGGTGCGGTTGGCGATGTCGAGCGACTCGAACCAACCCGGGTTGTAGAGCTGGATCGACCAGTAACGGGCTTCCGGCGCCTCGCAATCGACGACGAGGGCCTCGCCGTCGGCAAGCTCCCACCAGCCGCCGCCGTAGAGGATGTCGCGCGCACCGCCCGGTGGCGTCATGGGGGGAGCGAGAGCGTTGCGCCCCATGCGCTCGCGCGCCTGGCGCAGGTACTCGTTCCAGTACACGGCGCTGCGCTCCACCCACATGGCGGCACGATCGAGGGCCGCGGTCATGAACTCGGGCTCGAGCGGCGGCGGCGCCGCGCCGACGGTGTCGACGCGCTCGACGCGGAGCGTGGCGACGGCGTCGTGGTCCCAGTCGCTCACGTACTGGCGGACGAGCACGTGGTCGGCCTCGGGATGGAGCGGGATCCAGTTGCCGGGGTGCTGCTCCGCGCTGACCACGACCTCGAGCGTCCCGTCACGGCCGATCTCGAGCTGCTCGAGGTTGCGTTCCTCGAACACCCGGTACTGCCCGAGCTGCATGTCGCCCTCGGGCGTCGAGATGATCAGGTCGCGAAGCCCCGTGACGTTCCCCGTGACCCGGTAGGTGCCCGCCGGCTCGACCTTGGCCCGCAGGTACTGGTTGTCGGCGTTGGGGCCTCCCCACTTCACGACGTCGTCGTCGTAGCGGTAGAACGCGGGGAAACGGGGGTCGGAGAACTCGATCGACCACTGGAGCGCGAACACGGCCAGGCGAGCGAGGTACCGGAAGCCCTCGGCGCGGTCACGTGGCGTCCCGGGGAAGTCCGGCTCGGTGATGCGGCGCCCCACCGCCGCGAGCCGGTCGCAGAGCTCCGTCCAGGCGGCACCGGACACGAGGCGGTCGTGTCCGGTCGGAGCACCGGGGTCATCGGGCATGCTGGGGCCTCCTGGCGAGCGATTCGCTGGGCGCGAGAGATTCGGAGGAGATGATGGCCTGGGCGCCGAAGCCGCGTCCGGAGTGGGTCGAGGAGCTCAACGCCTTCGGGCGCCGGCTCGGCGGCCCTGGCGCACTCGTGCCCCTCGACGAGGCGTCGCTGGTGCACGCCGCGACGGTCGCGGCGGGGGGCCTCGACGACTTCGGAGGCGACGAGTTCCGCAAGCCCTTCGCGGTCTTCGTGCGCAGCCTCGAGGAGGAAGCCGACCTCAACCTCGTCGGCCGCCTCATGGCGCGCAACGAGATCGTGCGCTCGCTGCGCAACCGGCTGCAGATCACCCACGCCCACCGTGCCCATCCGGAGATCGCCGCCGGTGCGGTCACCGCGCCGGTGCTCGTCACCGGCACCGGGCGCTCGGGCACCTCGATCCTCCACGAGCTCCTCGCCCGGGATCCCGCGCACCGCGTGCTCCTCACCTGGGAAGCGCTGCATCCGTGGCCGCCCCCGGAGGCGGCGACCTACCGGACGGATCCACGCATCGCCGCCGCCCACCACGAATACGCGACCTTCTGGAACCTGGTCACGCCCGAGTACCAGACGATGCACGAGAACGGGGGCGACGTCCCCAACGAAGATGCCCTGCTCGTGATGCCGGCGTTCCTTTCCGACCACTTCATGGGCTCCTACACCGTGCCCTCGTACACCGACTTCCTCGTCGGCGCCGACATGCGGCGGGCGCTCGCGTTCCACCGGGCGTTCCTGCAGGTGCTCCAGTGGCGCTGCCCGGCCGATCGGTGGGTGCTGAAGTGGCCCGGCTTCCTCTCGCGCCTCGCCGACTTCTTCGGCGAGTATCCCGACGCGCGCGTGGTGATCACGCACCGCGATCCGCTCAAGGTGCTGCCGTCGATGACGAGCCTCATGGCGACGCTCGTGTGGCAGCACTCCGACTCGGTCGACGTCGCCGGCATCGTGAAGCGGGTGACGCGTGGCACGGCGATGGTGTTCGACCTCATCGACCAGATGCGCGCCGACCACACGCTGCCGGACGACCAGATCGTCGACGTGCGCTACGTCGACCTCGTCGAGGAGCCGTGGCCGACCCTCCGCCGGGTCTACGACGAGCTCGGTCTCGAGCTCACCGAGCGGGCCGAGGAGCGCATGCGCGAGTATCTCGCCGCCAAGCCGAAGGACCGGCACGGGGCGCACCGGTACTCGTTCGCCGACACCGGGCTCGACGTCGACGACACCCGCGCGCTGTTCGCCGCCTACCAGGCCCGTCACGACGTCCCCTCCGAGGTGTGAGCACATGACCGACCGAGTACGGCTCGAGTACGACGGGCCGATCGCCGTCGTCACCAACGACAATCCCGACAAGCACAACGCGTTCGACGACGAGATGGACGAGCGGCTCTTCGAGATCCTCGCCGAGCTGCGCACCCGCTCCGATGTGCGCGTGGTGATCTGGCGGGGCGAGGGCAAGTCGTTCTCGTCGGGTCGCGACGTCGGATCGATCGGCACGATGCAGGTTCCGCTCTCGCACCACGAGCTCATGCGCCGGGGTCACCGCGGTATCCAGCAGCTCTGGGATCTCGACGCCCCGGTGCTGGTGGCGTGCAAGGGCTGGGTGATGGGCGCCTCCTTCCAGCGGGCACTGCTCTGCGACCTTCGCGTCGCCGCCGAGGGAACGCGCTTCCGCCTCCCGGAGCTCACCTACGGTGTGATCCCGGACACCGGTGGCATGGGCGCCCTCTTCGAGATCGCCGGCCCCGGCCTGGCGAGCGACCTCGTGCTCACGAGCCGGGTGCTCGACGCCGACGAGGCCCGGGTGCACGGGATCGTCAGCCGGGTGGTGCCCGCCGACGAGCTCGATACCACCGTGCGCGAGCTGGCAGAGCACATCGCCGGGCTCCCGGCGGTGAGCGTGAAGATGGCCCGCGAGGTGATCCGGCACCTGGCGGTGCCGCCGATCCGCTCGTCGATGGCCGACGAGATGATCTACCAGACGTTCATCAACAAGAGCGACGACATGGCCGAGTTGCGCGCCGCGCGCGCCGAAGACCGCGAGCCGCGCTACACGGGCAGCTGAACGTGGCTGCGGAGAGGGGGAGGTCGTGAGCGAGCTGATCGGGCTGCCGGCGCCGCCGCCGGTCGGGGAGAGCGCGTTGGCGCCGGGAACGTTCGCCGGGACCGCCGTGTTCGTCACCGGTGGCGGCACCGGTCTCGGGAAAGCGATCGCGTCGGAGTTCGCCCGGCTCGGCGCCTCGCTCGTGATCGCCAGCCGCAAGGAGGAGCACCTGGCCGCGGGCCGGGAGGCAATGGAGGCGTTGGGCGCCCCCGTGGTAACCGCGGCGTGCGACATCCGCCAGCCCGACGAGATCGCGGCCGCGTTCGACGCCGCCGAGGACGCGTTCCGCCTGCCCGCGGTGCTGGTCAACAACGCCGCCGCCAACTTCCCGGTGCCGGCCGAAGACATGTCACCGAACGCATGGCGCAGCGTCGTCGACATCACGCTCAGCGGCACGTTCTACTGCGCACGCGAGTTCGCCCGCCGCCATCTCGCGGCCGGCACCCCCGGCTCGATCGTGAACGTCGGGGCGTCATACGCGTGGACGGGCGGTCCCGGGTTCGCGCACTCGGCGGCGGCGAAGGCAGGCGTGAAGAACCTCACCGAGTCGCTGGCCGTCGAGTGGGGCCCGTACGGGATCCAGGTCAACGCGCTCGTGCCCGGGCTGTTCCCGCACGAGGACATGACCGCCGACATCCGCGGCAACCTCGACCGCACGAACGAGAAGGACCCGTGCCAGCCGGCGATGCGGGTCGGGCAGCTCCAGGAGCTCGGATGGGCGGCCACCTTCCTCGCCTCGCCCTACGCCCGGTTCGTCTCCGGTCACACGCTGGTGGTCGACGGCGCCAACTGGCAGCGCCGCAGCCTCACCAACCCGCCCGTCGTCACCGTGCGCGACCAGATGGGCAAGGGGCCGTTCAGCCCGGAGTAGCGCGTCGTGACCGCGCTCGACCCGAGCGTCGGCAGCCGCGCAGGTGATGATGGTTGGGTGACGAGTCCCCGCCTGGTCCGCGAGCTGCTCGGAGTTCCGTTCGTCCCGCCCGCGTGGGTGAGCAGGGCCGTCGTCGCGATGCGGCGGCGCCTCGCGGCTTTGCACCGCGGGACCGCACCGGCCTCGATCCGGGTGCTCGAAGGGCTCTTCGGCCTCGTCGACAACCGGGTCCTCGGGCTGCTGGTGGAGCTCGACGTTCCCGAGCGGCTCGACCGTCCCCGCACGAGCGCCGAGCTCGCCGTCGCCGTCGACGCCGACGAGGCGAACCTGGAGCGTCTCCTCCGCTACGCCGCCGGCCGTGGCTTCGTGCGCCGTGACCGCCGCGGCCGCTACCGCGCGAACGACGTGACCACCATCCTGCGGCGTGACCACACCAACTCATGGCGGGGGTGGGTCGAGTTCGCCGGCAGCGACTGGTTCTGGGACGCGTTCCGTCACCTCGACGCCCCCGTACGAGGCCAGGGGAGCGGGGTCGAGGCCGCCACCGGGCGGACGTTCTTCGACTTCGTCACCGACACCCGTCCGGATGCCGGCGACGCGTTCAACCGGGCCATGGCGGCGGGTGCCGCCGTGCAG
This sequence comes from Acidimicrobiia bacterium, assembly GCA_036374115.1. GTDB lineage: Bacteria > Actinomycetota > Acidimicrobiia > IMCC26256 > JACDBD01 > JACDBD01. The sequence goes on from DASUUL010000352.1 coordinate 11,375, forward strand.
GCGCTCGCCCTCGAGCGGGCCTTCGACTGGTCGACGGTGCAGACCGTGTGCGACGTCGGCGGTGGCACCGGCGCCACCCTCGAGCATCTCCTCGGCGCCCGGCCCCACCTCGAGGGCGTGCTCCTGGATCTGCCGGAGGTGGTGGCCGCGGCGCGCCCGGCGCTCACCGCCGGCGAGCTCCGCGGGCGCTGCCGCATCGAGGGCGGGAGCTTCTTCGAGCCGATACCGGCAGGCGCCGACCGCTATCTCCTGCTCGCGATCGTGCACGACTGGCACGACGCCGACGCGGTGCGCATCCTGTGCCGGGTCCGGGAGGCGATGGGAGCTTCGGCGCGCGCCGTCGTGGTCGAGGGCCTCGTGCCGGAGCGACCTCGCGACGAGTTCGTCCAGGCCAGCGACCTGCTGATGTGCGCGCTGGCGACCGGCCGCGAGCGGACGGAGGCCGAGTTCGATGCGCTGTTCGCCGAGAGCGGTCTCGGGGTGGTGCAGCGGGTGCGGCTCGCGACCGGCTTTGTCGCCTTCGAGTTGGAGGCGCGGCCGTGATGGCGTTCAGCCAGATGCGGCGACGGCTTGCCCGAGGGCCACGAAGCTCTCCTCGAGCTGCGCCGGCTCGGCGTCCTCGAAGAACTCCCCGATGGGGGCGCGGATGAGGAAGATCTCGTCGCCGACGAGCACGAACAGCTCCTGGAACACGCGCGTGTAGCAGGCGCGGTCGCCGGCGCCGGCGATCTCCTCGGCCTCCTCGACCTGGCAGAAGAGCTCGAAGCCTTCCACGGGGTCGTCGCCCGCCTGGTCGGGCACCACCGCCACCTGGCCGTCGCCGCCGGCGTCGCTGTCCTCCACCGCGAAGATGCAGGTGCCCTCGGGTGAGTCGGCGGGCGCGGCGACCGCCTCGACCCTGCCACCGAACGCGGCCTCCACGTCGCCGGTGGTGACGAGCTCGCACTCGCCGGCGCGGGGAGCCGCAGTGGTGTCGGAGCCGTCGTCGTCGCCCGCGTTCGCGCCACTGTCGTCGCCGCCGCATGCGGCCGCGACCACCAGCGCTCCCACCAGGAGCCCGAGGTACACCCCGCAACGCCGGCGCCGTCCCATCGCTACGACGGCGCCACGGTCGCCGTGGGAGCCCTCGGTTCCGCGGGGAGATCCGTCGTGTCGGGCGACGTGGTCGGCGCCGCGTCGAGCAGGCCCCGCAGCACCGCGATCGCGACCAGGTACAGGCCGAGGGCGACGAACAGCACCGTCCGGAAGCCGAACGACATCGCCAGGATCGTCGTGAGCACCGCCCCGATGACCGAGGCGAAGCCGTTCACCGCCCATCCCCAGGCGACGTACTCGGTCGAGAACGGCGTGAGGCGGGAGACAGCGCCGAGCCCGAGGGGCATGAACGTGCCGAGGCAGATCCCGAGGGGGGCGAGCACCACGAACCCGACCACCGCTCGCGCCAGCACGGGCCACGAGAGCAGCGCGTCCGTGATCGGGGGGAGCCCGAACAGGTAGAAGATCGTGAGCGCCACGATCGCCAGGACCAGCACCGGTACGACCCGGCTCGACCGGTGCTCGTAGCGGCC
>DASUUL010000353.1:0-4795 GCA_036374115.1 Acidimicrobiia bacterium
CCGCGCCGCTGCCCGCCGAACCAGATCAGCAGCACGTGCCGGATGATCAGCGACAGGCCGATCGTGATCACGAACAGCTGGAAGAGCCCGACCTGGCGGGCGCGCAGTGGGCGCCAGACGCCCCGGTCGAGAGCACCGCCGAACAGGCCGCAGATCGCGACCGCGACCAGGCCCGCGGGGACCAGGGCCCAGTGAGGCCCGCGGGCGTTGAGGAACCAGGCGACGACGGCACCGAGCGTCACGAGCTCGCCGTGGGCGAAGTTGATGAGCCCGGTCGTCCCGAAGATGAGGGAGAGACCGATCGCCGACATCGCGATGATGAGGCCCAGCTTCACCCCGTTCGTCGTGCTCTGCGCCAGCCGCTCGAGGGTGCTGGGGCCGCCCCCACCGACGCGCTCTCCGAGCGCGAACAGCACCACGGTCGCGCGGCCCGGGAAGACGTTGGTCTCCAACGTCGTCGCGTCGGGGTTCGTGAGCTCCACGCCGTCCGGCAGCGTGTCGGTGTCGATCGTCACGCGGTACCGGCCCGGGGTCTCGACCGCGACCTGCCACTCCCCGTCGGCGTCACTCTCCGCGGTGCCGGCCTCTTGCCCGTCGAGCGTGGTCACCCGGATGGTGACTCCCTCGACCGGCTCACCCGCTTCGAGCAGCCGTCCCTCGAAGCCCTGGACCGCCGCCGGTGCCGTCGTCGTGGTCGGCGTGGCGGCTTCGTCTCCTGCCGGCGCGTCTCCTGCCGGCGCGCCGCTACCGGCGGCCGGCGAGAGGAGCGCCAGGGTGAGGAGCACCAGCACCGGGGCGAGGCGTGATCGCAGCGGCACGATCACTCGGCCCTGGCGAGCGTACCGAGATAGAGCTCGATCACCTTCGGGTCGTGGAGCAGATCGCCGCCGCTGCCCGAATGCGCATTGCGCCCCTGGTCGAGGACGTACCCACGGTGGGCGATCTGGAGGCACCGACGGGCGTTCTGCTCGACCATGACGACGGCGACACCACCGGCGTTGATGTCGCGGACGCGGTCGAACACCTGGTCCTGATAGACGGGGGAGAGGCCCGCCGACGGCTCGTCGAGGAAGAGCACCCGCGGGTCCATCATCAAGGCCCGCGCCATGGCCAGCATCTGTCGTTCACCACCCGAGAGCGATCCGGCGCGTTGCCGGCGCCGCTCCGCGATGCGGGGGAACAAGCCCTCGATCGCCGCGACCCGGGTGCGGAACTCTCGCGGGCGTAGGTATGCCCCCATCTCGAGGTTCTCGTTGACGGTGAGGGTGGGGAACACGTTCGCGACCTGCGGGACGTAGCCGATGCCCTTGGCGACGAGCGCGTGAGGGGTCGCGTTCGTGATGTCTTCACCTCCGAGCCGCACGGAGCCCGAGCGCACTGCGAGCAGCCCGAACATCGCCTTGATGAGCGTCGACTTTCCCGCCCCGTTGGGACCGATGACCCCGACGATCTCGCCGTCGTGGAGCTCGAGGGTGCAACCGCGAAGGATGTCGACGCCCGGGACGTAGCCGGCCACGAGGTCTCGTGCCTCGACCAGCGGGGCGCTCAAGTCGCGGCCTCGCCGTGGCGGGTTCCCAGGTAGGCGTCGATGACCGCCTCGTTCGTGCCGATCACCGTGGGCGGGCCCTCGGCGATCACTTCGCCGACGTCCATGCACACGACCCAGTCGCTGATACCCATCACCACGTCCATGTCGTGCTCGACGAAGAGAACCGTCAGGCCCTCGCGGCGGAGCTCGCGCACGTGGTCGAGGATCGATGCGACGAGGACCGGGTTCACTCCGGCCGTGGGCTCGTCGAGCAGGACCATGCGGGGCTCGACCATCAGCGCCCGCGCCATCTCGAGCAGCTTGCGCTGACCACCGGAGAGGGTGCCGGCGTACTCGTCGCGCATGTGGGCGAGGCCGAATCGGTCGAGCAGGAGCGCGGCCTGCCGCTGCACGTGCCGTTCTCGCCGGTGCCAGCGCCATGGGAACGCGCTCGTGCGGAGTCGTTCCCCCGGCTGGTCGGACGCCGCCAGCATCATGTTGTCCATCACGCTCATGCGGGCGAGCGCCTTCGTGAGCTGGAAGGTCCGTACCAACCCGGCACGCGCGATGCGATACGCCGGCAGACCGTCGAGTGACCTGCCGTCGAACCGGTGGTGGCCGCGGTCGGCCCGCTCGAAGCCGGTCAGTAGGTTGAAGAAGGTGGTCTTGCCCGCACCGTTCGGTCCGATGAGCGCGGTGATCAGGCCACGCTGAACCTCGAGATGGTCGACGTCGACGGCGACGAGGCCACCGAAGTTCCGGTGCAGCCCCTCGACGGTGAGTGTGGAATCGGGTTTGGCGACGCCGGGCTCGGGCGCGACGTCCGCCAGGGCGCTGGCGGTCGTCGAGGTGTCACCAGCCATGTCGTCCCGCGACGTCGTACAAGCGTTCCCCCTTCGCCCGGCTGCGGATTCTACGGGTGGTTCGTCCATCGGGAAATGCCGGCTCCATTTCGAGTGCGTCGGAATCCAGATCGGTTCTCTCACGACGGCGCGCGAAACTCCCGCGATCGCTCGCCCCCGCCTCATCACCACTACCCACGGCACCCGTCCGCAAGCCTTCGGTCCGGTGGAATGGGGGCTGCTCGTCGTCACCGCGCTGATCTGGGGTTCCTCGTTCCTCTGGATCGAGTACGGCCTCGAGTCGTTTCGCCCACCCGTCGTGACCGCCGCACGTGTCGGGCTGGGCGTGCTCGCGCTCGCGGTCGTGCCCGCGGCCCGGCGCACGAGGATCGACCGGGGTGACTGGCCGCGCGTCGTGGTGCTCGCACTCACCTGGATGTCGATTCCCTTGCTGCTGTTCCCGATCGCCCAGCGCTGGATCGACTCGTCACTCGCGGGGATGGTGAACGGGGCGGTGCCGCTGACGACCGCGCTGGTGACCGTGCTCGTGCTGCGCGCGCTCCCCGGGCGCGTGCAGCTGGCAGGGCTGCTCGTGGGTTTCGCCGGCGTGGTCTGCATCGCCTGGCCCAACGTGGAGGACGCCGACGCGACCGCGCTCGGCTTCCTGCTGTGCCTCGGCGCCGTGTTCCTCTACGGCATCGGCGCCAACGTCGCCGTGCCGCTCCAACAGCGCTACGGCGCCCTGCCCGTCCTCCTCCGCGCACTCGTGGTCGCCTTCGCGATCGTCGCCCCGGTGGGTCTGCTCGCGTTGCCGGGCTCGGAATGGAGCGGCGCAAGCGCGGCCGCGATGCTCCCGCTCGGTCTCCTGGGGACCGGATGGGCCTACGTCGCGTTCGCCACGCTCTCGGGTCGCGCCGGGGCTACACGCGGCGCGGTCGCGATCTACTTCACACCGGTGGTTGCGATCGTGCTCGGCGTCGTGGTGCGCGACGAGAAGGTCGCCGCCGCCGCCCTTCTCGGCACCGCCCTCGTGATGCTCGGAGCCTGGCTCACGAGCCGGGGCGAGGCGAGCCGCCTCGGCGACGCCCTGGAGGAGGCCGAAGGCGCCGAGATCGCCGGTTGACCCGGCCCTCGATGCGTACGAGGTGCGCAACTATTGCGCACGCGGTACGCATCGAGAGAGGTCAGGCGACGGTGCCGGCGTCGCCGGCGTCGGTGACCACGGGGTAGCCGGCGGCGCTCCACGCCCGCATCCCGCCCGCGAGGTTCACCGCGTCGAAGCCCCATGCGTTCAAAGCCTCGGTGACCGCGCTCGAGCGCCCGCCCGACCGGCAGATCGCCACGATGCGGCGGTCGCGGGGCAGCTCGTCGTGGCGAGCCTGCACCTCCCTCATCGGCAGGTGCCGGGCCGCGGGCGCGTGCCCGGCCTGCCACTCGTCGGGCTCGCGTACGTCGAGGAGGACCGCGCCATCCTCGACGAGCGCGCTCCCCTCGTCGGCGTCGACCGCGGGCACCTCGGTTCCGGGCATGGGTCTCTCCCGCTCGTCCTCGTCTCGTGCTCGGCGCGGCTAGGCGCCGTCGGTTCCCTCGATGTGGGCGAACAGGGTCGCCCACTGCTCGAGATGGCGGTCACCGAGGAACTCGTCGATGACCCGGCGGCGGGCGTTGGTGCCGAGCTCGGCCGCCAGCGCCGGGTCGTCGAGGAGGCGGCCGAGCGCCTGCCCGAAGCCGGCGAGGTCGGTCGGGTCGTCGAGGAGCAGGCCCTGCTTCCCGTCGACGATCTGCTCGCTGATGCCGCCGACGGCGCTCGCCACGATGGGGCGCGCCTTCCACATCGCCTCGACGACGGTGAGGCCGAAGCCCTCGGCCACGCTCTTCTGGGTGACGATGGCCGCATGACGCTGGAGCGCGTTCACGATGGTGGCGTTCTCGTCGGGATCGTGCATCGGGATGCACGCGAGATGGACACGGGAACGCACCGCGTGCGGGAGACCCCGCCACACCTGGATGCACTCCTCGAGCACCTGCCCGCCCTCGGGGTCGTCGGTCACACCCGTGACCACCGGGCCGGCCAGTACGAGATGGGCCTCGTCGATGTGCTCGGCGAAGCCCATCATCACGCCGGGCATGTCCTTCATGCGGTCCCAGCGCGAGACCTGCACCACGAGGGGGGCATCGCCCGGCGGTGGCGGCCCCGTCTGGAGGATGTCGGCGTGGTACTCGACCCGGCCGGGCGAGCCGTCGCGGCGCACGAAGCCCACCGGCTCCGCCTCGCGGCCGTCAGACACCAGGCCGACGTACCGCAGGATCCGGGCGGTGTCGTCCGGAGACAGGTCGCAGTTCTTCGTGGAGAACGGGTCGATCGACGGCGCGATCGCGTGCACATGAGCCGGGTCCGCCCAGCCCGGCGCGAACTCGCGCCGGG
>DASUUL010000354.1:0-2153 GCA_036374115.1 Acidimicrobiia bacterium
TCGTCGACTGCCTCACCACGATCCTCGACGAGACGCTGCCGCTCACGGTGACGGAATGGGAGGAGTGGGGCAACCCCGTGGCCAACCCCGAGATCTACGCGCTCATGAAGTCCTACTCGCCCTACGACAACGTCGCCGCCCAGGAGTACCCGGCGCTGCTCGTGACCGGCGGGATCAACGACCCCCGCGTCCAGTACTGGGAGCCGGCGAAGTGGGTGGCGAAGCTGCGCGCCACCAAGACCGACGACCGGCCGCTCCTGTTGAAGATGGAGATGGGCGCCGGCCACGGCGGCCCCTCCGGCCGTTACGACGCCTGGCGCGACGAAGCGTTCGTCCTCGCCTTCGTCCTCGACCAGGTCGGTATCACGGAGTAGCCCAGAACCGCCCTTGTCAGGCGAGCGGCATCACGGCGGCGAGCTGGCGGGACTGGGCGATGAGCGTGCCGTCGGCGGTCCAGACCTCACCGTCTTCCTCGAGGAAGCCTTCGGCGACCACCCCGGTGCGGAACACGGCCAGCACGAAGTCGTCGGGTCGGGCACCCCGCACCGGGAGCGCGGAGCGGAAGTGGATGGTGAGGTCGACCGTCGGCACCACGAACGCCTGGTCGACCCGGCTGAAGATCGCGGGGATGGCGGCATCCGTGATCGCGGCCGCCACGGCCGCATCCACGACGTGACCCTCCGGGAGGCGGATCCACGAGCCGGTCACCGCCTCGTCGGCGGGGGCGGCGCCACCGATCACGGGTGCGCCGAGGACCGGACGGCTCTCCCACCGCAGCGCGATGGGTGGCACGTCGGGAGGAAGAGCTCGCGCGTCCACCGCTTCGGGCGGCGCGACCTCGGGCATCACGAGGTCGCAGATGTCGGGCCCGGAGCGCGCGCGGGAGAACGCGCCCAGGGCCATCCCGATCAGGCGCCCGCGCTGTTCGAGCCGGGCGGAGCACGAGGTCAGCGACCGCCCTTCCCGCTCGATCCGCGTCGTGACGTCGAGCGCGCCGTCGGTGGGCGGAGCCGCGTAGTGCACGGTCAGGGACCGCGGCGCCCGCTCGGCGTCGCCGACCGCCGCCGCCAGTGCCCGGAGGGCGATGGCGGCGAGATAGCCCCCGTTGGGCCCGCGCATCACCCACCACGACCGCTCGAGCGCCGCCCGGTAGCGGCCGCCGCCGCGGGGCTCGACCGCGGTCTCCCGATCGAAGTCGAGGTCGGAGTCGAGCTCGGAGTCGTGGTCAGTCGCCATGGTGGCGGGACTCTACGCTGCTGCTCGGATGCCCGAACCGATCGCGCTCACGACCGCCGACGGCCTCACGCTCGAAGCCGAGCTTGCTCCCGCCGCCGGTCGTCCGCGTGCGGGCGTGGTGCTGTGCCATCCGCACCCCCAGTACGGCGGCACGATGCGATCGATCGTCGTGAGCGCGCTGTTCGAGGCCCTGCCCGCCGACGGCGTGACGTGCGTGCGCTTCAACTTCCGCGGGGTCGAGGGGAGTGAAGGCGCCTACGACGAGGGCAACCGCGAACGGATCGACGCCGAGGCGGCGCTGGCGGCCCTCGAGCAGGAGCTCCGCACCGCCGGCCTCGACCCGGACGCCGTGCCCCACGTCGTCGCCGGGTGGTCGTTCGGCGCGGACATGGCGCTGTCGGTACGGGCGCCCAGCGTGACGGCGTGGCTGGCGATCGCGCCGCCGCTGCGCTTCGTGCACGATCTCGAAGGGTTGGCCCGGGATCCCCGCCCGAAGCTCCTCGTGCTGGCGCAGCACGACGAGGTCCGCGAGCCCGGCGAGGTCGCCGCCGCCGCCCAGCAATGGGCCAACACCGAGGTCCAGGTCGTCGGGGGTGCGTCGCACTTCTTCATGGGCCGGACCGACCGGCTGGTGGAGGCGGCGACGGGCTATCTCGACCGGCTCACCGGCAGGGGGCCGGCCGCGTCCCCGGGGCTCTGATCCGACGTCCCGCCCATTTCGCGGCAAACTGGACGCCGCAGGGGGCCCGCCGTGAGTCAGGACAGAGCATTCACCTACCAGCCCGCGCTCGACGGGCTGCGCGCGGTCGCCGTCGGCTCCGTCGTCTTCTACCACCTCGGCCAGGGATGGGCGGGGGGCGGGTTCCTCGGCGTCGACACGTTCTTCGTCCTGTCGGGTTACCTCATCACGTCGTTGC
>DASUUL010000355.1:0-2104 GCA_036374115.1 Acidimicrobiia bacterium
ATTTGGCGTCGCTGCTCCGGACATATTCCGGTTCAGCGACGCCAGAAAGGCCCTGGTCAGGCTCCGCCCCTGGTCATCTCGCCGACGAGGAGGGTCATGCCGGCGGCGCCGCCGGGCAGCCAGGTGAGGTCGGAGCCGACCTGGTGAACGTCGAGGAGCATGCGCTGGAGCGTGGAGGCGATCGTGACCTCGCGGACCGGCTCCGCGAACGCGCCGCCGCGCACCATGAGCCCCTCCACGCCCACCGAGAAGTCGCCGCTCACCGGGTTCGTGCCCGAGTGCAGCCCGCTCACCGACTGCACGTAGAGCGCCTCGGGGACCGACGCCAGGATCTCCTCGGGTGTGCAGTCGCCGGGCACGAGGTGCAACGCCCGGGCGGCCACCGCCGGCGCCGACTTGAACCCGCCCCGCGCGGCCGAACCGGTCGTCGCCGTACCGGAGCGGCGCCCCGTGTAGACGTTGTGGAGGAAACCGGCGAGCCGGCCGCCTGCGATCAGCTCCACCCGGCGCGTGGGAACGCCCTCGGAGTCGTGGCTGACCGCGCCGAACGCGTCCGGCGTGGTCGGGTCGTCGACGAGGGTGACGGTGGCCGCTGCCACCTCCTCGCCCTCCCGACCGGCGAACATCGACCGCCCCTTGAGCACCGCCTCTCCTCCGAGGGCGGCGCCGAGGATCCCCAGCAGCGACCGGGTCACGAGTGGGTCGAGCACGACTGGCAGCCGGCGCGACGGCGGCTGGGCGGCGCCCAGGAGCCTCACGGCGCGCTCGGCGGCGTCGGCGGCGGCTTCGCCGACGTCGAGGTCGGCGACGGTGCGCCCGGCGCTGAAGCCGCTGCCCGTCTGCGTGGCCGCCTCGTCGCCGGCGAGCGCCAAGGCGCTGCACGAGCACAGGGTGCGACGGGTCACCGACTCGAGCCCGAGCGAGTTCGCCACCGCCGCCTCCACCGCGCTGTCTCCGTAGCCGGCGTGCTCCACACCCCGCACGCGTTCGTCGGCGGCCCGGGTGGCGCATTCGAGCTCGAGCGCGATCGCCACCTTCTCGTCGGTGCCGGCGTCGAGCAGCTCCTCGCGCCAGACGTCGAGAGCGGCCGGTTCGACACCACGAGCCGCCTCCTCCGGCGTCGCGAGCCCGTTCCACTCGTCGGGCTCGCCGAAGGCGGCGTTGTCGCGCGCCTCGGCCAACGTGTCGTCGACGACCTCGGGATCGAGCGATCCCGCCCACGCGTAACCCTGGCGTCCGGCAACGACCACGCGCACGCCCACGCCGTCGACTCCGGCGACGGAAAGCGACTCGACGTCGGCGTCGAACACGCGCACCTCCGTCTCGCGCGACCGGGCGACGTAGGCCTCGATCTGCTCGTGGTCGCTCGCCGCGCCTGCCACTCGGCGTGCCAGCTCGAGGAGGTCGCTGCCGTCGGCCATCGCGTCAGCCCTCGGCGGTGCCACCGACGGTGAGCTCGGCCACCCGCAGCGTCGGCTGCCCCGCCGACACGGGGACACCCTGGCCCGACTTCCCGCACGTGCCCGGCCAGGTGCCGAAGTCGTTGCCGACCGCGTCGACGAGGCGCAGCGTCTCGGGGCCGTTGCCGATGAGGTTCGCCACCCGCACCGGCTCGGTGATCTCGCCGTTCTCGATGAGGTAGGCCTCGGTCATGCCGAAGACGAAGTCGCCGGTGGCCGTGTTGACCTGCCCACCGCCCAGGGACGACACGTAGATGCCCCGCTCGGTCGACGCCACGATGTCGGCCGGGTCGCTGTCGCCGGGGCGCAGGTAGGTGTTCGTCATCCGCACCATCGGCAGGTGCTGGTAGCTCTGGCGGCGGCCGTTGCCCGAGCGGGGACGGCCCTCCTTGCGCGACCGCAGGTGGTCCCACATGTAGTCGCTGAGCACCCCGCCGTCGATGAGCACGTTGCGCTGCACCGGCGTGCCCTCGTCGTCGATCGCGGTCGTGCCCCACTCCTCGGCCACCGTGCCATCGTCCACCAGCGTCACCAGCGGGGAGGCCACCCGCTGCCCCCGGCGGTCCTTGAACACCGAGGCCCCCTTGTCCACCAGGTCCTTCTCGAGGCCGTGGCCACACGCCTCGTGGAAGAGCACCCCGCCC
>DASUUL010000356.1:0-12755 GCA_036374115.1 Acidimicrobiia bacterium
GGTACAGGCGTCAGTGCCGCGACGAGTCCCACGACACCGACCAGGAGCACGACGACGCCGAGCGGCAGGCCGGAGCCGTCGAGGTTCGACTTGCTGTCGACGAGGAACTTCGCGGGAACGTCCATTCCTCCGAAGGACCGCGGGAAGTTGCGACCTGCCCACTCCAGGAAGGCGGAGAGCACGACGAGCGCGAGACCCACCACCACGAGCACGCGCGCGACCGGCGCGAGGTTCAGCGGCTCGACCGGTGCGTCCTCGGCGGGAGCGGGTTCAGCCACGGCGATGGCGACGCTAGGGCTGCAGGCCGAACGACGGATACCGGTCCGTGGACAGGCGGAACGCATACGCGACCACGCGCAGGTTCCAGCGCATGACCCCGACCACGAAGTCGAACATGCCCCGCGGGTAACGACCCGTCAACACGATCGCGAACCACACGATGATCGCGACCACGACGGCAGCGAGGTTCAGGGAGAAGAGGACGAAGAAGAAGCGCAGTGCCGAGGAGAGGCGGTTGAGCTCGCGGTCGGGATAGTCGACCGTGAACACCAGCGGGTACGCGCCGGTCTGCGCCATCGAGGAGACCTCCTGGGAGCACGGGAGCGTGACGACCGTCGCACGTCACGTGCCCGAAATCAACGACCGCGCTGTCCCCGATGAGACGCAGGACACGTTTTTGGGACGTTGACGTATCGCTCTGAAACGTTTACGGTTCATAACGATACGCAACCGTATCGTTGACCCCCGCCAAGGAGATCCCCGATGGACACGTCCCCCGCCGCTGCCCCCGCGCGCCCACTCCACGAACGACCCGAGATCCACGCTCGGCGCTGGTTCCTGCTCGGGATCATGTGCCTGTCGCTCGTCCTCGTCGTCATGTCGGTGTCGGGGCTCAACGTCGCCCTGCCCACGATGCAGCGCGAGCTCGCGGCGTCTGCATCCGAGCTGCAGTGGATGGTCGATGCCTACGCGATCCTCTTCGCGGGCCTGCTCCTCACCGCCGGCGCCGTCGGCGACCGCTTCGGCCGGCGAGGTGCACTCCTCGCCGGACTGGGTGTGTTCGCGGTGGGCGCCATCGTGGGCGGCGTGGCGTCGGGCGCATCGCAGGTGATCGCAGGCCGGGCGGTGATGGGCATCGGCGCCGCCTTCATCATGCCGGCGACGCTGTCGATCATCACCACGATCTTCCCGCCTCACGAGCGGGGTCGCGCGATCGCGATCTGGGCCGGCTTCGCCGGTGCGGGCGCGTCGATCGGCCCCGTCGTGTCGGGAGCGCTCCTCGAGGGCTTCTGGTGGGGGTCGACCCTGCTCGTGAACGTTCCGGTGGTCATCGCGACCCTGGCGGCCATCTGGGCGTTCGCGCCGGATTCCCGCGACGACACCCACACGCCGCTCGATCCGGTCGGCGCGGTGCTGTCGCTCGTGGGTCTGAGCTCGCTGATCTTCGCCATCATCGAGGGACCCGAGGAGGGTTGGACCAGCACCCTCGTCGGCTCGGCGTTCCTGATCGCGGCGACCGCCCTCACGTTGTTCGTCCTGTGGGAGCGGCGGAGCGAGCATCCGATGCTCCCGCTGGCGTTCTTCCGTGACCGCCGTTTCAGCAGTGGGAGCGGCGTGATCACCCTGGCGTTCTTCGTGATGTTCGGATTCTTCTTCCTGTCCACCCAGTACCTGCAGTTCGGGCGGGGCTACACGCCGCTCCAGGCCGGCTTGGCCGGCCTCCCGCTGGCGCTCACGTTCGTGGCGTTCTCGCCTCGCAGCGCGGCGCTCGCGGAGCGTCTCGGGGCGGGCCGGGTGATGGCGCTCGGCCTGACGGTGGTCGCCGGCGGCTTCGCCCTGGTGAGCCAGCTCACGCCCGACACGCCGTACCTGGTCATCGCGGCCGCCTTCGCGCTCCTCGGCGCGGGGATGAGTGTGACCGTGGCGCCCGCCACGGGCGAGATCATGGCTTCGGTGCCGCTGTCGAAGGCCGGGGTCGGCTCGGCCGTGAACGACACGACCCGGGAGCTGGGCGGTGCCCTCGGCATCGCCATCATGGGCAGCATCGTCAACACCACGTACCGATCCGGAATCGATCTGGACGGGCTCTCGCTCCCGGCGGAGGCACGGGCCGCGGCCGGGGACTCGATCGGCGCCGCCAGCGCCGTCGCCGAGGGCATCCCCGGTGGCGAGGCGCTGACCGCACAGGCGGCGTCCGCCTTCACCGACGCCTTCAACCTGGCCAACGGCATCTCCGTCGGCATCGCGCTGGCGGCGGCCGCCGCCGTGCTCGCCGTGACCCGCCGGCGGCGGGAGCCGGTCCCCGAGAACATCGAGGCGATCGCCGAGGAGTACGACCTCGCGCTCGTGCCGGTTCGCGCCCGCGAAGTGCGAGAATGACGCCATGGTCGATGCGGGAGCCGTCCGGCCCGCAGTCGCGGAGCAGGACCCTCGGGTCGAGCGATCGCGCCGGGTCATCCTCGAGGCGGTGCTCGAGGAGCTCGGCGCGGTCGGATACGGCGCCCTGACGATCGAGTCGGTCGCAGCCCGGGCCGGCGTCGGCAAGAGCACGATCTACCGGCACTGGCCGGGCAAGCTCGCCCTCGTCGAAGACGCCTTCCGCACGCTCAAGGCGCCGGTGATGGTGCCGGAGACGGGCTGCCTGCGCGACCGCGTCGTGGGCCTGCTCGAGCAGGTCGCGCTCCTCGTGGAGGAGTCGACGTACTCGGCGTGCATGCCCGCCCTCATCGAAGCCGCCGAACGTGACGCGCAGGTGCGCGACGTGCACCGCCGTTTCAGCGCCGAGCGCCGGGCCGTGCTCGTCGACCTGCTGCGCGATGCGCTGGAGAGCGGGGAGCTCCCGGCGACCACCGACCCGGAGATCCTCGCCGACGGGCTCGTCGGCGTCCTCCTGCTCCGCCGCCTGATGTTGTACGAACCCCTCGATCCCGCGCTCGCGGCCACCGTCGTCGACCAGCTCCTGCCGGCTCCGCCGGCGCGCCGGCCGCGGAAAGGCCCACGCCGCGCGGCCGCGCGGTAACGAGCCCGGACGCGACACGGCCCCGCCGCGGGGCGGGGCCGTGGGACCGGTCGGTGGGACCGGCGCTCTCAGGAGGTCGAGCCGACCTCGAGCGGCTGGGTGTCACCGGTGTGGATCTCCACCTTGCGGGGCTTCGCCCGCTCGGCCACCGGGATCGTCACCGTGAGCACACCCTGGTCGTAGTGGGCGTCGACGCGGTCGGCGTCGAGCGCCTCGCTCAGGAGCACCTGGCGGGAGAACGATCCCTGGGTGCGCTCCCGGGTGAGTACCTCGGCGCCCTCGGGGGGCAACCACTGCCGGTCGGCCTTCACCGTGAGCACGTTGCGCTCGACGGTGAGGTCGATCGAGTCCTGGCGCACGCCGGGGAGGTCGAAGTGGATCTCCACCCGGTCGTCGTAGCGGACGGCATCCATCGGCATCCACGGAACCCGCCCGGCATTGCCGAAGAGCCCCTCGGTGAACCGGTCGATCTCACGGAACGGGTCGTATCGCATCAGCATCGTCACCACCTCCGTTTCGGGCCGAGATCCTCGTCTCGATCCTTGCAACGGTCAGCCCCAACTGGTTGTTCCAGAGGGTAACAGAAAACTTGAGTATGTTACAAGCAGGTCTCGAGGATCTCCCGCCAGTGGCGGAGCGCCCCGTAGTGCCCCTCGCCGGGCCAGATCGTGGGACGGGCGCCCGGGAGGGTGGCGGCGAGGTGGCGGAAGTCGGGCTCCGCCCGGGTGTCGTGGGCGCCGTGCCAGATGCGGACCCCCGGCGGCAGGGCCGCGATCCGAAAGCCCCAGGGCCGCCACAGGGCGAGCATGTCGTCGGCGAAGCCATCGGCGCCCGGTCGGAACGCCTCGGTGACGTCGGCCCCGAGCATCCCGGCCACCGCCGGCTCGGACAGCACGGCGCGGTCGGGTCGGGTCCCGCCCCCGAGGAAGGTTCCGGGGTCCTCCACGAACGGGCGCATGTACCGCAGGACGCCCCGTGCCGCACCCTGGGGGTCGTGGCGCGCCCGCTCGGCCGCCGGGCGGACGTGCTGCGGCAGCGCCGCCCAGGCACCGGGCACTTCGTCGAGCGGCCCCGGCGTGCTCGCGACCGCTACGTGCGCGAGCCGGTCACGGGCAGCGTGCGCGCAAGCGAGGGCATGGGCGCCGCCGGCCGACACCCCCACGACCGAGAAGCGCTCGAGGCCGAGGTGGTCGGCGAGCGCAACAACGTCGAAGGCGGTGTCGAGGAGGGTCCGGCCCTCGTTGCGGTGCGAGCCGCCGTACCCGGGCCGGTCGAAGGTGACCAGCCGGACGCCGGACGCCGTGGTCGTGGCGGCGTCCGGATGGAACAGCCGGGAGCCGGGGGCGCCGTGCAGCAGCACGACCGGCGGACCGCCGGCGTCTCCCCACTCGCAGAAGACGAGCCGGCGCCCGTCGGGGAGCTCGACCGCGCCCGAGCGCGGGGTGGTCACTCCTCGACGAGCTCGATGAGCGTGCCGAAGGCGGTCCTCGGGTGCACGAACGCCACCGTGGTGCCCCGGCTCCCGGGCCGAGGTGCCTCGTCGATCACCTTGTGGCCCTCCGCCTTGACGCGTGCGAGCGCGTCGGCGCAGCTGGCGACGCGGTAACCGATGTGGTGGAGGCCCTCGCCCCGCTTCTCGAGGTACTTCGCCACCGGCGAGTCGTCGCGCACCGGGGTCAGCAGCTGCACGTACGACTCGGCCACCCGCAGGAGTGCCTCCTCGACCCCGTCGGACTCCACCACCTCCCGGTGGTCGACGTCGACGCCGTAGGTGTCGCGGTAGTACGCGATCGCGGCCTCGAGGTCGCGCACTGCGATCGCGACGTGATCGATCTCGGTAAGCAGGGAAGTGGTCACTCGGCGTGTCTCCTGAACAGCGTGATCTGGTCGAGATGCTGCTCGCGCAGCTCGGGGTCGGTGACGCCGAGACCCTCCTCGGGTGCGAGCGCCAGGACGCCGACCTTGCCCTCCACGAGGTTTCCGTGCACCTGCGCGGCCGCCTCGCCGGTCTCGTCGAGCGAGTACACGCGCGACAGCGTCGGGTGGATCCTGCCTTCGCACACGAGGCGGTTCGCCTCCCACGCTTCGCGGTAGTTGGCGAAATGGCAGCCCTTCAGGGTCTTCAACATCATCCAGAGGTAGCGGTTGTCGTATTCGATCGTGAAACCCGACGTCGCCGCGCAGGTGATGATCATTCCCCCGCGCTTGCACACGAACACGGATGCGCCCATCGTCGCCCGCCCGGGGTGCTCGAACACGATGTGCGGATCCGTCCCGGCGAGCTCGCGGATCTTCTTGCCGAGCCGGCGCCACTCGGCCGGGTCCTGGGTGTGCTCGTCGCTCCAGAACTTGTAGCCCTCGGCCTTGCGGTCGATGACGTGCTCGACGCCCATCTCGTTGAGGAGCGCGGCGCGCTGCGGGCTGGAGACCACGCCCACCGGCACCCCACCACCGTTGAGGACGTACTGGCACGCGTACGCGCCGATCCCGCCGCTCGCGCCCCACACCAGGACGGTCTGGCCCTGGGTCATCTGCGACCCGTTGGGGCTCACGATCATCCGGTAGCTGGTCGAGTTGCAGAGCGCGTTGCAGGCCGCTTCCTCCCACGTGAGATGGGCGGCTTTGGGCATGAGTTGGTTGGCCTTCACCACCGCGATCTCGGCCAACCCCCCGAAGTTCGACTCGAAGCCCCAGATCCGCTGGTTCACCGCCATCATCGAATCGTCGTGGCTCGACGGGTCCTGGTCGTCGACGTAGTTGCAGTGGACGGTCACCCGGTCGCCCGGCTTCCAGTTGCGAACGGCGGAGCCGACGCGCAGGACGACCCCGGCGGCGTCGCTCCCCATCACGTGGTACGGGAGGTCGTGGCGCTTGGCCCACACGCTCTCGCGTCCGAGCCGCTGGAGGAACCCGAAGGTGGGCAGCGGCTCGAAGATGGAGGTCCACACGGTGTTGAAGTTGATGGCCGAGGCCATCACCGCGACGTAGGCCTCGTCGGGAGCGAGCTCCGGGAGCGGCACGTCGTCGACGTGGGTGGCCTTGCGGGGGTCCTTCTCCTCGGACGGCAGGCCCGCGAACATCTCCTGCTCGTCGGCCCGGACCACCGCTCCCCGGAAGGTCTCGGGAAGCTCGATCGCGGCGAGCTCGTCGCTGGGTGCGTCCTCGAGGATCGCGGCGCGGATGGCGTCGACGGGTGCGCTCATCAAACAGCTCCCTCGCTCGGCGGCAGGGTATCCGCTGCCGTTCTGCGGACCGCTCGTCCGCACATCACGCCGCGACGGTAGTTGAAGGTGCGGCTGGGCTTGCATGCCGGCCGTCGCGCTACCCTCGAGTAACCAGCCGTTCGATCTGTCCGCTGTTCGTCTGCCGGAGGAACACCATGCCTGGCTCCGTCATCCTCTCGTCAGCCCGTACTCCTATCGGCAAGCTGTCCGGCGCACTGACGTCGTTCAGCGCGATGGACCTCGGCGGGCTCGCCATCAAGGCGGCGCTCGAGCGCGCCGGGGTCGGTCCGGAGCAGGTCGACTACGTGGTGATGGGGCAGGTGCTCCAGGCGGGGCAGGGCCAGATCACGGCCCGGCAGGCGGCGATGAACGCGGGCGTGCCCATGACCGTGCCCGCGCTCACGGTGAACAAGGTGTGCCTCTCGGGGATGAACGCGATCTACCTTGCCGACCAGATGATCCAGGCCGGTGACGCCGAAGTGGTCGTCGCCGGAGGGATGGAGTCGATGACCAACGCTCCCTACCTCCTCCCCGAGGCCCGCGCCGGCTACCGGATGGGTGACCAAAAGGTCGTCGACTCGATGATCAGCGACGGCCTCTGGTGCGCGTTCGACTGCGTGCACATGGGCGCGAGCACCGAGCAGTACACCGGCAACTTCGGTGGGATCACGCGTCAGGCGCAGGACGAGCTCGCCGCGAAGAGTCACGAGCGGGCCGCCAACGCCATCAAGGAGGCCCGATTCGCCGACGAGGTCACACCGGTCGAGGTGCCCCAGCGCAAGGGCGACCCGATCGTGATCGACACCGACGAGGGTGTGCGCCCCGGCACCACGCCCGACACGCTCGGCAAGCTCAAGCCCGCGTTCGCCAAGGAAGGTTCGATCACGGCCGGGAACGCCTCGCAGATCTCCGACGGTGCCGCTGCGGTGATCGTCACCAGCCGCGAGAAGGCCTCCGAGCTCGGCACCACGCCGATCGCCGAGCTGCTCGGCTTCGGCATGGTCGCCGGCCCCGACCCGTCACTGCTGACCCAGCCGTCGCGCGCGATCAAGCGGGCGCTCGACTCCATCGACGCCGAAGTCGGCGACGTCGACCTCTTCGAGCTCAACGAGGCGTTCGCGGCCGTCGGACTGGCGTCGATGAAGGACCTCGGCATCACCGACGAGATCACCAACGTCAACGGCGGCGCTATCGCCCTCGGGCACCCGATCGGCATGTCGGGCACCCGCCTGGTCGCGACGATCATCAACGAGCTCCGCCGCCGCGGCGGTGGCCTGGGCGCGGCCGCGCTGTGCGGCGGTGGCGGGCAGGGAGACGCAACACTCGTTCGCACTCTGTGAGGCGGGCGCGCCCCTTCGCCCTCCTCGGCGCCGCGCTCGTGTCGTTCGGCGCGTGCCCGTACATCACCTACGGCGTCGTGCTCGGCGAAGCCGACGACACCGCCCGAGCGCTCACCCCGTGATCTCCCGCTCCCTGTAGCTTCGCGGGCCATGGCGGTCGACGCGCTCGAGCTGCGCCCGCTGCGCGTCGGCGAGATCCTCGACGCCGGCATCAAGATCACCACCAAGCGCTTCGGCGCGCTGGCGAAGCTCGTCGCCGTCGTCACGATCCCCATCCAGGTGGTGAGCGGATTCGTCACCCTCTCGACCGCGTCGGACGACGCCTTCTCCACCAGCACGGACGCGTCCGGCGATCTCGACAGCGAGATCTGGACCCAGCTCGCCGGGAACCTCGTGGTCACCCTCCTCGGGTTGCTCGCCACACTCATCGCGCTCGCAGCCTGTACCCGCATCGTCGCCGGGGCGTACTTCGGCGAGGGCGCCGACTGGCGCGATTCGCTCCGCTACGCGGGGCGGCGCCTGCCTTCGCTGCTCTGGCTCGGGTTCCTCTACGGGCTGATGGTCACGCTGGGAACGCTGGGGTGCATCCTCCCGGGGATCTGGCTCGCGGTCGCGTACGCCGTCTCGATCCCCGCCCTGCTCATCGAGGACGCGCGCGGCGCGAGCGCGTTGCGCCGGTCCTTCCGGCTCGTGCGCGGGCGATGGTGGCCCACCTTCGGTGTGTTCCTGCTCGGGATGCTGTTGATCAACATCGTCCAAGCGACCTTGTCGCTCCCGTTGATCGGGCTGTTGCTCGCCGGCAGCGGCGATCCGAACGTCGTGGTGTTCGTCGCGGCGTCGACGATCACCGGAACGATCGGCTCCGTCCTCACCACACCCTTCCTGGTGGCGATGCTCGTCGTCGTGTACGTCGACCTGCGGGTTCGCAAGGAGGGCCTCGACCTCCAGCTCCTCGCCCAGCGCGTCGGGGCGCCGGCGCCCATGCCCGCATCGGTGCCGCTGTGGGCGACGGGACGGGCGGTCCCGGGCGCGGCGCCGCCACCGGGCTGGTCGCCGCCGCCGCCGCAGCCGCCGCACTCGCCCTCGCCGTGACGCGGCACTCCGCGACGGCCGGCGGGCTGGTCGGTGGCGGCGGGATCGATCCCGACTCGGCGCGCGACCAGGCGCGCGACATCCTCGACCAGCGCCGGTACGAGCCTGCCGACGTGCCGCGCCCCTTCGAGGGTGTCCTGGAGTGGCTCGGCGACCGGCTTCGCCCCGCCGGCGACCTCCTCGACCGGCTGCTCTCCTCGTGGCCGGGACGGGCCGCGCTCCTCACCGGCCTCGTCGCCCTCGTCACGGTCGTGGCGGTCACGATCGCCCGCCGCCGCGGAGTCGGGGCGGCGGTACGGAGCGGCTCTGCCCGCGGGGGCATCGGGGAGGGGAGGCGTGACCCGGCCGAGCTGGAGCGGGCAGCCGACGAGGCCGAGCGGTGGGGCGACCTCGACCGGGCGTTGCGGTTGCGATTCCGGGCCGGCCTCCTGCGCCTCGACGCCACCGGTGCAATCCGGTTCCGGCCGTCGCTGACGTCGGGCGAGGTGCGCCGGCGGCTCCACCAGCCTGCCTTCGACGAGCTCGCGGTGACCTTCGACGAGGTCGCGTACGGCGGCCGGCCGGCGTCGCCCGCGGACGTCAGCCGCGCCCGAGACGGCTGGACACGCGTGCTGACCGCGGCGGGTCGGACGTGAGCGTCGCCGCACCTGGTGTACCGGCGGCAACCGGCCGCGGCACGCGCGCGTTGCACCCGGCGGCCCGGTTCGCGGTCGTGGCCCTCGCGCTGGTGGTTCTCGTAAACGTCGCGCTGGCGCTCCTCGACTCGACCACACGGGGAGCGGACGAGGCCGCGCCGCGCTCGTCGTCGTTCTCCACCGGTTCCACCGGGGTGGCCGCGTGGGGCGAGCTGCTCCGCCGGAACGACCGGCCGACGCGCGCGCTGCGCGGCGGGCTCACCGACGAGTCGCTCGCGTCCGGCTCGACACTCGTGGTGCTCGATCCCGACGGCGTCGACGCCGACGAGGCGCGGCACGTGCGAGCGTTCGTCGAGGGCGGCGGGCGGCTGGTCGCAGGGGGCAGCTCGGTCGGCAGCCTGTTGCGGGAGCTCTTGGACGATCCGCCCCGGTGGTCGCCCGCCGGCGTCGGGCGCGCGGTGCCGGAGGGCGAGGCCCCGGAGGTGAACGGGATCGCCGGGGTGGTGACGGCGGACGAGGGATCGTGGGGCGAAATCGGCGAGACGGAGGCGATCCTCGGGCGAGGGCAGCGGACGCTCGCCACCGTCGCCGCCGTCGGTGACGGACGCGTCGTCATGCTCGCCGACGCGTCGCCGCTGCAGAACCGGTTGCTCGACCGGGCCGACAACGCCGCCTTCGCCCTCGGGGTCGTGGGCGCGTCGGGGCCGGTGCAGTTCGCCGAGGGCCAGCACGGCTACGGCGAGGCGACCGGGCTCGGCGCCATCCCGACGCGGTGGAAGTGGGCGCTCGCCGGCCTGGCCGTGGCCGGCCTCGGTGGCGCGGTGGCGGCGGGCCGGCGGCTGGGCCCGCCCGAGGACGCCGCCCGCTCGCTCCCGCCGCCGCGGCGCGTGTACGTGGACGCGCTGGGCGAGGCGCTGGCCCGCTCCCGCCGGCCGGCGGTGGCGCTGGCGCCGCTGCAAGCCGCGGTGCGGGCACGGCTGGCGAGCCGCGCCGGCCTGGGAGCCGACGCGACCGAAGCGCAGTTGCGGGCGGCGGCGGCGCGGTTCGGCTGGAGCGCGGCCGAGACCGACGCGCTGTTCGAGCCCCCACGAAGTGACGACGACGTGCTCGCCGCCGGCAGTGCGCTGGCGCGCGTCACGGGAGGAGGCGAGGAGTGAGGGATCTGCGGGATCGGGTATCGGCCGAGGTGTCGAAGGTCGTCGTCGGTCAGGCCGCAACGGTCGACCTGCTGCTGGCGGCGACGGCGGTGAGCGGCCACGTGCTGCTCGAGGGTGTTCCGGGCGTGGCCAAGACCTTGCTCGCCAACGCCGCCGCTCGTGCCCTGGGGGTGTCGTTCCGGAGGGTGCAGTTCACACCCGACATGCTGCCGTCCGACCTCACCGGCACGATGACGCTCCGGGGCGGTGAGCTCGCGTTCCGGCCCGGGCCGGTGTTCACCAACGTGCTGCTCGCCGACGAGATCAATCGCACACCGCCGAAGACCCAGGCGGCACTGCTCGAGTCGATGCAGGAGAACCAGGTGTCGGTCGACGGTGTCGGGCACCCGCTCCCGGATCCGTTCCTCGTCGTCGCGACGCAGAACCCGATCGAGTACGAGGGCACGTACCCGCTGCCCGAGGCGCAGCTCGATCGGTTCCTGGTCAAGATCGACGTGGGCTACCCCGACGCCGGCGGCGAGGCCGACATGTTGCGACTGGCGCACCGTGGTGTGTCCCCGGCCACGCTCGACGACGTAGGGCCGGTCGCGAGCGCGGACGAGCTGCGGGCGGTGCGCTCCGACGTCGACACCACGACGGTGGCCGACGACGTCGTCGACTACGTCGTCGCCGTCGTGCGCCACACGCGGGAGCTCCCGAGCATCGCGCTGGGAGCCAGCCCACGAGCCGCGGTGCATCTGCTGGCCGCGGCGAAGGCGTCGGCCCGCCTGAGCGGGCGCTCGTTCGTGACCCCCGACGACGTCGCGTGGATGGCCCATCCGGTGCTGCGGCACCGGCTGCTCCTGCGCCCCGAGGCCGAGCTCGAGCGCTACCGCCCCGACGACGCCGTGCAAGCCGCCCTCGCCGCCGTGCCCGTCCCGCGTTGATGGACAGCGAGGTCATCGTCGGCATCGCGTTGCTGGCGGCGCTCGTCATCGCCCTGGGCGCGGCGCGGGTCACCGTCACGGTGCTGGCGGCGATGGCGCTGGGCGGCGCCGCGCTCGTCGCGCTGGCGGCGCCGACCCTCGCGCTCTTTGCGGCCGCGGGCGTGGTGACGGCGTGCATCGTCGACGCGCTGCTCGGACGCGTCCCGGCGCGCGTCGAGCGGCGGGCGCCGACCGTGCTCGCTCGAGGCGTCGCGGCGGAGCTCTCGGTGCGGACCGAAGTCGGCGTCGGAAGCGCGCGGGTGCGCCAGCCGCTGGTACCCGACATCGAGGTAACACCGCCGGAGGCCGACGAGCACCTGGAGGCGACGGTTCGCGCCCGGCGGCGCGGCCGGCACGAGCTTCCGGCGGTGGCGACGCGCCTGGCGGGGCCCCTCGGGCTCGCGGCGTGGTACCGCCCCGCCGGAGACGCGACCGAGGTGCTCGTGTACCCCGACCTCCCGGCGGCACGGAGGCTGGCGCTGGCGGTGCGCCAGGGCCGCTTCCGCGAGCCGGGCCGGTTGACACGGGGCCCGCTCGGCCTCGGAACCGACTTCGAGTCGATCCGCGACTACCTGCCCGACGACGACGTCCGCCAGGTGAACTGGCGCGCCACCGCTCGTCTCGGCCGTCCCATGAGCAACCAGTACCGCGTCGAGCAGGACCGCGACGTCGTGTGCTTGGTCGACGCCGGCCGGCTCATGGCGGCCCCGGTCGGGCACCTCACGCGCCTCGACGCCACGATCGACGCCGTGGCCGCGGTCGCGCTGGTCGCCGACGAGGTGGGTGACCGCTGCGGCGTCGTTGCATTCGACGACGAGGTGCGGCGGAACCTGCCACCCCGGCGCAGCGGCGGCGACGCGGTAGTGCGAGCGGTGTTCGACGTCGAGCCGCGCCCGGTCGATTCCGACTACGAGCTCGCGTTCCGCACGGTGAGTACTGGGAAGCGCGCCTTCGTCCTCGTCCTGACCGATCTCCTCGAGGAGGCGGCGGCGCAGCCGCTGGTGGACGCGATGCCCGTGCTCGCCCGCCGCCACGCCGTCGTGGTGGCGAGCGTGGCCGATCCCGACCTCGACCACGCCGTGCACACGCCACCGGCGCGCCCGGCCGACGTCTACACGGCGGTCGTCGCCCTCGACGTGCTCGGCGCCCGCGCCCGCGTCGCCGCGCAGCTGCGGCGCAGCGGCGCCCAGGACGTGATCGAGGCGCCCCCCGGTCACCTGGCGGCGGCTTGTGTCGGCGCCTACCTCCGCGCCAAGGCCCGGGCCCGCCTCTAGGCGGTGAGGCCGTACGATCCGTTTCCCAGGCGTACGCAACGATCGGGGG
>DASUUL010000357.1:0-5544 GCA_036374115.1 Acidimicrobiia bacterium
GACGGCCGCGCCGGCAACCCGAGTTCCGCGCGTGACCGGAACCGGCCCGCTCGCGGGCATCCGGGTGCTCGACCTGTCCATCGCCGCGACCGGGCCGCTCGCCACCGCGCTGCTCGCCGACCAGGGCGCCGACGTCGTGAAGCTCGAGCGTCCCGGCATCGGCGACATCGCCCGGTGGGTGGGCGTGTCCGTCGGAGGGATGAGCGCGCTGTTCCTGGCGTGCAACCGGGGGAAGCGTTCCATCGCCGTCGACGTGCGCACCGACGACGGGCGCGACGTCGCCCGCCGCCTGGCGGGCACCTGCGACGTGGTGGTGCAGAACTTCCGCCCCGGCGTGCTCGACCGCCTCGGCCTCGGCTACGACGATCTGCGAGCGGGGCGCGACGACCTGGTGTACGTGTCGCTCTCGGGCTTCGGCCCCGACGGGCCGTACGCCGGTAAGTCGGCGTACGACACCGTCATCCAGGCATACGGGGGCTTCGCCGCCAACCAGGCCGACCCCGAGGTTGGTGAACCCGTCTTCCTCCGCCAGACCGCCGCCGACAAGGTGACCGCGCTGACCGCGGCGCAGTCGATCACGGCGGCGCTGCTCGCGCGGGAACGGGGCTACGGCGGCCAGCACGTGCAGCTCTCGATGCTCGACGCGGTGGTGTCGTTCCTGTGGGCCGACGCCGCCGGGAACGAGGTGCTCCTCGACAGCGACCACAGCCAGTCGTCGAGCTTCGTGTCGTCGTTCGCGCCGTTGCGGTTCCTCGACGGGTGGGGCATCTGCACGCCCACGTCCGACGCCGACTTCGCGGGGATGTGCCGAGCCTTCGGCGTGGACGGCTACGACGACCCCCGCGTCGCGACCATCGCACAGCGAGTGCAGCACCGTGAGCTGTCGAGCGCGCTCATCCGGCGCTGCTACGAGGTCGCGGCCACGCTCTCGACCGACGACGCCATGGGCCGGCTCGAGGCGGAGCGGGTGCCGTGCGGGGTCGTGCTCAGCCCCGCCGACCTCGTCGACGACGAGCACGCCCGCTCGATCGGGCTGTTCGTCGAGGCGCCCCATCCCGTCGCCGGCCGCACCCGCCTCCCCCGCCACCCGACGCAGTTCGGCGCCACCCCCGCCGATCTCGGCGGCCCCGCCCCCGCACTGGGCGAGCACACCGACGCCGTGCTCGCCGAGATCGGCCTCGCCGATCGGGCCGACCACCTCCGCGCCGCGTCCGTCGTCGCCTGACCAGGGCTGTTCCTGCGTCGCACAAGACCGGGATCATCCCGGCCCGGCGACGCCAGAACGGCCCTTTCAGCGGCCGGTGGCGGAGAAGTGCTGGTAGTCGGGACCGTCGGACCAGGTACCGCCCCACGCCCAGCCGATCGCCGCGAACGCCTCGACGGCGCGATCGCCGGGGCGGACCATCCCCGGGACGTCGAGGGACCGGTCCAGGTACTGCGCCAGGGCGGGATCGGCAAGGTTCGGATCGAGCGCGTACGGGTTGACGAGCGGGTTCAGGTCGATGGCGCGTCCGAACGCGTGCTCCGACCACGCGCCGGGCCTGCCGACGACGGACCGGCAGTTGAAGCCGGCGGTGTTGTTCGCCCGGGTGGAGGCGGCGTCGTCGCCTCCGTACTCGTCGACGAGCCGGACCCGCTCGATGGGATATCGAGCCTCGAACAAGGTCGCGAACACGCCCAACACTGCTTGCGCATGATCGGCATGCACGACGAGCTCGCCGGGGTGCTCGGCGCCGTCGTAGCCCCAGTGGTCGAGGGTGAGCAGGCGCAGCTCCTCGAGGGGCACGGGACAACCGGGCCGCCACGACGCGCTCATCCGCGCGCGTGTGGTGTCGTCGATCGGGGTGACCGCACCGTCGAAGACGGGCGGGGCCGCGGTCATGGGAGGCGCAGCGGTCGTCGTCGGTGCGGTCGACGGTGCGGGTGCCGGCGCGGCGGGTTCGGACCGGCGCATCTCGGAGGTGGTGGCGTCGGTGCACGCCGCCACCACTGCCAGCGCGCCGGTCGCGAGCACCGCCCGGAGCCGCACGCTCACATCACCGTGCCCGACACGCCGTGGGCGGTGAACGCGCCTGCCACGAGATCGTCGCGAAAAACGCGCAAACGTCCGCATGGGTCCGAGGCGCGCTCGAGGGGCAGCTCGCCCGCATCGCCTAGACTCACGGTACTCCTTGCTCCGCCGCCGCGGACCTTCGCGTGCCGCGACGCGGGCGGGGCGGGGCTGCAGCGGTCCGTACCAGCGACGGAAAGGACGTGGCATCACACCGATCAAGCACGCGCAGCCAGGAAAAGCCCGTTTCGACCACGTTTACGACCAGCCCGACCCCCGGGCCTACTTCCGGCGCCTTCGGGACGTCGACTACATCCTTCCAGGGGAGGCCCAGGGGGTGTTCGCGACCCTGCTCGAGGAGCGCCGCCGGAGTGCCGGCACCGAGCAGCCGGTGGTGACCGACCTCTGCTGCTCGTACGGCATCAACGCCGCCCTGATGAACCACGATCTCGACATCGACGACCTCTACGAGCGCTATTGCGACCCCGTCGTCGACGCGTATACCTCCGAGGAGCTCGCCCGCGCCGACCTGCGCTACTTCGAGGCGCATCGCAAGGACACGCCGGCCCAGGTGGTGGGTATCGACGTCGCCCCGAACGCGGTCTCGTACGGAGTCGCCTCGGGATTGCTCGACGAGGGCGCCTCCGAGAACCTCGAGCAGATGCCTCCGAGCCCCGGCCTCAGCCGCGCGGTCGCCGACACCGACATCGTCACCGTCACCGGCGGGGTGGGGTACGTGTCCGAGCAGACGTTCTCCCGGCTGCTCGAGGCCGTCGACACCGAGCCCAAGCCCTGGGTCGCCGCGTTCGCGCTCCGATGGGTCGACTTCGAGCCCGTCGCCGACGCCCTCGCCGGCGCGGGGTTGGTCACGGAGCACGTCGAGGGCGCCGAGGTCCGCCAGCGTCGCTTCGCCGACGGAGCCGAGCGTGAGTACGTGCTCGACGAGCTGCGTGACCGCGGCATCGACCCGAGCGGTCTCGAGGAGTCCGGCTGGTACTTCGCCAACCTGTTCGTGTCCCGTCCGTGGTCCGAGGTGCGCAAACGGCCCGCGGCCGCCCTCCTCAAGGAGGCGGTCTGACGTGTGCGGCATCGCCGGCATCCAGGGAGTCGAGGACGATTCCGTCGTCGACACCATGCTCGCCGGGCTCCGTCACCGCGGACCCGACGACGAAGGCACGCATACCAGCGCCGCCGGCGTCCTCGGACACCGACGGCTCAGCATCGTCGACCTCGACGGTGGCCACCAGCCGATCCTCGACGCCAGCGGCACGCGGGCCCTCGTAGCGAACGGTGAGATCTACAACGCACCGTCGCTGCGGGCACGGCTCACCGCTCGCCACGATTTCGCGTCGCAGAGTGACAGTGAAGTCGCGCTCCACCTCCACGCCGACCACGGCCCCGACGCTCCCCGCCATCTGGCGGGCATGTTCGCAATCGCGATCGCGGACGACGACGACCTGCTGCTCATGCGCGACCCGGTCGGCATCAAGCCCCTGTACCTCGGCGCGTTCGGCGGCGGCACGGTGTTCGCCTCCGAGCTCAAGGTCATGCCCCCCGGTACCACGGAGGTGGCGCCGCTTCCGCCAGGCTGCACGTGGTCGAGCTCGGCGGGTGTGACGCGCTACCACGAGATCAGGGATCCCGAACCCGTCACCGGTGACCTCGAGCGCCATACGGCCCGGGTGCGGAGGGCGCTGGAGGAGTCGGTGCAGAGCCTGCTCATGGCCGACGTCCCCGTCGGGGCGTTCCTCTCCGGCGGGCTCGACTCCAGCGCGATCGCCGCCCTGGCACGCCCGCACGTCGACCGCCTGCACACGTTCTCGGTGGGTCTCGAGGGCAGCCCCGACCTCGCCGCCGCCCGGGCGGTGGCGGAGCACCTCGACACCGACCATCACGAGCTCGTCCTGCGCCCCGACGACATCGTCGCCGCACTTCCGCGCATCGTGGCCGCGCTCGAGTCCTTCGACCAGGACCTGGTGCGGAGTGCGGTTCCAACCTGGTTCTGCGCCGAGCTCGCCGCCCGCCACGTGAAGGTGATCCTCACGGGTGAAGGCGCCGACGAGCTCTTCGCCGGGTACCGGTACCACCGGAACGTCGCCGCCGGCGCCGGCCCCGACGGTCTCCGTGCCGAGCTGCACCGTTCGGTCAACGCGCTCCACGACGTGAACCTCCAGCGCGTCGACCGGATGACGATGGCCCACTCGCTCGAGGCCCGGGTGCCCTTCCTCGAAGTACCGATGATCGAGACCGGGCTGTCGGTGCCCGTCGAGCACAAGCTGCCGGCCGAGGGGCCCGAGAAGCTGGTGCTGCGTCGAGCCGTCGCCGACCTGCTCCCGGCCGATGTCGTCTGGCGGGTCAAGGCGCAGTTCGACGAGGGCACCGGAACGGCGGATCTGCTTCCCGATCTGGTGGCCGAGGCCGCGGGCGGCCTCGATCCCGGCGAGTACGCGGTCGAGCACGGCGGCGACGCGCTGCGCTCACGTGAGGAGTGCCTCTACCACCAGCTCCTCGTCGCCGCCGTACCCGACCCGGCCGTGGTGCTCCCGAACGTGGGCCGCTGGTCGCACCGGCCGGCGCCGGTCAGCGAGCCGCAACCGGTGCCGACGGGCTGAACCGCACCGGCATCGCCTCGAGCCCACTGATGAAGTTCGCCCGGCGGCGCGGGAGCGAAGCCGGATCGGCGGCGAGCTCGAGGTCGGGCAGGCGCGCGAGCAGGCGCTCGAACATGACGTTCAGCTCGAGGCGGGCCAGCGCCTGACCCAGGCAGTAATGGCTGCCGAAACCGAACGCGACGTGTTCGTTCGGCTGGCGTTCGACGTCGAACCGGTAGGGGTCTTCGAACTTCGCCTCGTCCCGGTTCGCCGACTCGTACAAGAGCATGCATTTCTGGCCCGCCCGGAGCTCCTGGCCCATGAACTCGACGTCACGGGTGACGGTGCGGCACATGTTCTTGATCGGGGTCACCCAGCGGAGCATCTCCTCGACGGCGGTGGGGATGCCCGCGGGATCTGCGAGCAACTGCTTGTGCTGGTCGGGATGGAGGAGGAGCTGCTCCATGCCGCCGCTCACGACGTGGCGCGTCGTCTCGTCGCCGCCGACGAGGATCAGGAGCGACTCGTGGAGCACCTCGTCGGGCTCGAGGCGGTCGCCGTCGACCTCGGCGTGCACGAGCGTGCTCATGAGGTCGTCGGTGGGGCGCGCCCGGCGCTCGGCGACGGCGTGCTCACAGAAGCCCCGGTACCCCTCCATCGCCTGCATCGCCTTCATGTACTGCTCGTCGGTGGCGTTGCCGCTCTGGGCGCTGACCATGTCGTCCGACCAGCGCAGGAGATCGTCGCGGTCCCCGGGCGCGACGCCGAGCATGTCGCCGATCATGATCATCGGGAGATGCGCCGCGACGTCGGCGACGAAGTCGAAGCTCCGGCGGGCGCGCGCCCCCTCGATCAGGTCGACGCAGATCGCGCGGACCTTCTCCTCGTGGTCGGCGATGCGGC
>DASUUL010000358.1:0-9766 GCA_036374115.1 Acidimicrobiia bacterium
GCCGGGCTTCACGCTCACGTAGGTGATCGTCCCCACGCACACCGGGCGGTCGGCCACCGCGGCCGTGTAGCGCAGGTCGAGCGAGCTCGTTCCCAGCCGGGAGGGCTCCACCGCGATGCTCACGTGCTCGTCGAAGCCGGCGGGGCCCTGCCACTCGATCGTCGTCTTCACCACCATGAGGTCGAAGTCGCGGAAGAACGCCTCCGCCGGTGGGAAGCCCATGTGCTCGAAGAGGCGGGTGCACGCCTCGTCGAAGTACGTGAGCCAGTGGGCGTTGAACACCACCCCCTGGGCGTCGACCTCGGCGTAGCGAGGGCGGACCTCGTGGATGAAGGCCACGATCAAGCCCGGAGCTCGCCGCCGTGCACCTTGGCGACGGCCTCGATGCAGCGCTGCCGCAGCTTCCCGACCTCCTCGTCGGTCAGCGTGCGGGCGGGCGCCCGGAACCGCAACGCGTAGGCGAGGCTCTTGCGCCCGGCGCCGATCGCGTCGGCGCGGAACACGTCGAAGAGCCGGACCTCTTCGAGGAGATCACCGCCGGTGCGCTGCAACGTCGCCGCGACTGCCGCCGCCTCGACCACCTCGTCCACCACGAACGCCAGGTCGACGTTCGACGGTGGATACGTCGACGGAGGCCGGAACGTCCGATCGCGGCGCGGGGCGTCGAGCAGGCGGTCGAGGTCGAGCTCGAGCGCCACCACGGGCGGGGTGAGCTCGAAGCGCTCGAGGCGCGCGGGATCGAGCTCCCCCACCACCCCGATCTCGGTGTCGCCCGCGAGCACGGCGGCGGCCCGGCCCGGGTGGAACTCCGGGCTGGTCGTCGCCTCGAAGCGCCCGTCGGCGACCTCCACCCCGTCGAGGAGCTGGCGCACCACGTCGACGGCGTCGTAGGCGTCGACGGGACGGTCGGGCTCGACCGGCCGGCGGGGTACCGCTCCCGTCATCACCACCGCGACGTGGTACGGCTCGTCGGGAAGGAGCGCCCGCCCGCCCTTCGGCGCAAGGAACACCCGACCGACCTCGAAGAGCGCGAGGTCGTGGAGCCCCCGGGCCTGGTTGCGTTCCGCCGCCCGCAGGAGCCCGGGCAGAACCCGCGTGCGCAGCACCGACTCCTCGGCGCGCAGCGGGTTGGCCGCCCGGACGAGGCGGTCGACAGGGGCGCCGGCGCGCTCGAGGTCGCCCGGCGAGACGAGCGGGATCGTCACGACCTCCGACAACCCGGCCCCCACGAGGACGTCGGCCACCATGCGACGCTCGCGCTGGCGGCGCGTGAGGCCCCCGACCTGCTCGGCCGGGCGGGCCACCGTGCGCCCGATGCGGGCGAACCCCACCCGCCGGGCCACCTCCTCGACCAGGTCGATCTCGCGTTCGAGGTCGGGGCGGAACGTCGGGGGCACGGCCACGAGCTCACCGCCGGTTCCCTCCACGTCGATGCCGAGGGGGCGGAGCGCGTCGACCACGTCGGCGTCCGCGAGCCCGGTCCCGAGCACCCGGTTCACCTTGCCGGTGCGGAGCCGGATCCGGCGACGGGCGACGGGCTCGGGATACTCGTCGACGCCCGTAGGGGCGACCCGAGCCCCTGCGACCTCCACGAGCAGCTCCATCGCCCGTTCCGCGTGCCGGGCGACCCCCTCGGGGTCGGTGCCGCGCTCGAAGCGGGCGCTGGCCTCCGACCGGAGCTTGAGGCGCTTCGAGCTGCGGGCGATCCCGATGGGCTGGAAGTAGGCCGCCTCCAACAGCAACTCCGTGGTCGCATCGGACACCTCGGCGGTGCTCCCGCCCATGATCCCGGCGATGCCCTGCGGCACGCTCTCGGCGTCGCAGATGAGCAGGTCGTCGGACGTGAGCTCGCGGTCGAGACCGTCGAGTGTGGTGATGTGCTCGCCGTCCGCGGCGAGGCGCACGCGGATCCCACCGCCGCCGAGGCGCGCGAAGTCGAACGCGTGCAGGGGCTGGTTGCGCTCCAGCAGCACGTAGTTGGTGACGTCGACGACGTTGCTGATCGGGCGCATCCCCGCCTTGGCGAGGCGCTGGGCCATCCACACCGGCGACGGCCCCATCGTGACCCGGGCGACGCGCGCGGAGAACCGGGGGCACCGGTCGGGTGCGTCTACGTGCACGCTCACGGCGGGTGTCGACGAGTCGTCGACGGCCGCGCGTGCCTCCGGAACCTCGAACGGCCAGCCGAAGTGGGCAGCCAGCTCGCGCGCCACGCCCGTGATGCACATCGCATCGGGGCGGTTCGGCGTGAGGTCGAGATCGAAGACCACGTCGTCGAGACCGAGCACCTCCCGCACGTCCGCCCCCGGCGCGACGGCGTGGTCGAGGTGGAGGATCCCTTCGTGGTCGTCGCCGAGGCCGAGCTCGCGCGGCGAGCACAGCATCCCGTCGGACTCGACGCCGCGGATCTTCCTGCGTTCGAGACGCAGGCCCGGGATCTGTGCGCCCGCGGGAGCGAGTGGGACGACGTCGCCGGCAGCGAGGTTCCGGGCGCCGCACACAACACGCGTCTGGCCGGCGCCGAAGTCGACGTCGACGAGGGTGAGGCGATCGGCGTCGGGATGGGCGACGACGTCGAGCACCTTGGCCGCGACCACGTCGCGGACCTCGCGTCCGGGTTCCTCGACCGTGTCGACCTCCAGACCGAGCTGGTTCAACGCCGCCACCAGCTGGTCGACGGACGCCTCGGCGGGCGTGAAGTCGCGGATCCACGAGAGCGGGGCGCGCATCGCGAGCCGTCCCTCAGTACCGGCTCAGGAAGCGCACGTCACCGTCGAAGAACGTGCGGATCTCGTCGATGCCGTAGCGGATCATGGCGATGCGCTCGAGGCCGAACCCGAACGCGAACCCCTGCCACTCCTCCGGGTCGTACCCCACGGCCTCGAACACGTTGGGGTCGACCATCCCGCACCCACCCAGCTCGACCCAACCGCTGTGCGAGCAGACCCGGCAGCCCTCACCGTGGCAGAAGATGCACGTGACCGCGAGCTCGGCCGACGGTTCCGTGTACGGGAAGAAGTCCGATCGAAAGCGGCTGCGAATCGACTCGTCGTCGAAGAGGCGCTTCACGAACACCTCGATGGTCCCGAAGAGGTCGGCCAGCGTGAGATCACGGTCGACGGCGAGGCACTCGAGCTGGTGGAAGACCGGCGAGTGGCGAGCGTCGAGCGTCTCGTTCCGGTACGTGCGCCCGGGTGCGACCACGTAGATGGGCGGCTCGTTCGCCTCCATGGTGCGGATCTGGACCGGCGACGTGTGGGTGCGCAGCATGACCTGCTCGGGCTCACCGAGGTCGACGTACAGGGTGTCCTGCATCGACCGCGCCGGGTGTGCCGGCGGGATGTTGAGCGCCTCGAAGTTGTGCCAGTCGTCCTCGACCTCGGGGCCTTCGGCGATCAGGTACCCGAGCCCGGCGAAGATGTCCTCGAGCTCACGCTGCACCTGGGTGACGAGATGCAGGTGCCCGCGCCCACGCCCGTGGCCGCCCTCGGTGAGATCGAGTCGTGCCTCCACCTCCGTTCCCGCTGCGCCCGCCAGCTCCGCGCGCCGGCGGGCGAGGAGCTCATCGACCGCCTCGGTGTAGTCCTTGATCGCAGCCCCGGCCTTCGGGCGGTCGGCGGGCTCGAAGGTCTTGATGGCCTCCTTCACCCGGGCGGCCGCCGATCCTTTGCCGAGGAAGCGCCGCGACAGCTGCTCCACGTCGGCGGCGGTTGCGGCAGGAGACGCAGCCGCCTCGGTGCGGGCTGCGTCGAGCAGATCGAGCGCTTCCTCCAGGTTCACGCCGGCTCGTCCCCCCGCGCCCGGTGCTGGCGCGCCGCCTCGAAGCAGAGCACCGTTCCCGCCATGGCCACGTTCAGCGAGTCCGCCCCCGCCCCCGAGAGCGGGATCGTGACGGACGCGTCGAGGCGCGCGCCGAGCGCGGGATCGAGACCGTGGGCTTCGTTGCCGAGCACGAACGCAACCGGTTCGGTCAGGTCGAGCGCCTCGGGTGCGACACCGTCGCGCACGCTCGTGCCGAGTCGCCGTCGCCCCGACGCGCCCAGCGCCTCCAGCACTCTCACGGGATCGTCGTCCTCCACCAGCGGGGTCCCGAAGATCGCGCCCGCCGACGAGCGCACCACCTTGGGGTTGTACGCGTCAACCGAATTGCCACAGAACACTACTCCCGAGGCTCCGGCACCCTCGGCGCTGCGCAGGAGCGTGCCGGCGTTCCCCGGGTCTTGGATCGACACGAGCACGAGCACGAACCCGACCGGGGCGAGTTCGTCGAGCGCACGCCCCACGACCGGCGCCGTCGCCAGGACCGGTTGCGGGGTCACCGTGGACGCGAGGCGATCGAGCACACCGTCCTTCAGCGCCTTGATCGGCACCCCCGCCTCGCGGACACGCTCGAGCAGCGGCACGAACGCACGCGCCGCCCCGGGCGCGATGTAGACGGTGTCGATCGGGGCGCCCCGATCGAGCGCGCCGGCGACGATCCGGGGGCCCTCCAGGACGAAGGCGCCGTGCTCACGGCGGGCGCCCGCGTCGCGGATGAGCGCGCGCAGCCGCCGGATCTCGTGGTGACGTGGCCCGAGGGCGATGGGCGTTCTCCTCAGCGGCGCTTCGTGACGCTAGGCCGCCGCCTCGAGGGCGTCGCGGGCAGCGGCGACGAGCGCGCCGAACGCGGCGGAGTCACGCACGGCGAGATCCGCGAGGATCTTGCGGTCGACGGTGATGTCGGCGGCCTTGAGGCCGGCGACGAAGCGGGAGTACGAGATGTCGTGCTCGCGGCAGGCGGCGTTGATGCGCACGATCCACAGGCGCCGGAACTCACCCTTGCGGGCGCGCCGGTCACGGTAGGCGTAACGCAACGAGCGCATGACCTGCTCGTTGGCCTTCCGGTAGCTCCGGCTCTTGGCACCCGAGTATCCCGACGCGGCGTCGAGCACCGCGCGGCGGTGCTTCTTGCTGGCAACAGAACGCTTCACTCTCGCCATCTCACTCCTCCTGCGCCTGCCCGACCGTCGGGAACGCCGCCTCGGTCTCGGTCAGCGACCGAGCAGCCGCTCGACGTGCTTGCGGTCGCCGCCGGTGAGCTCGGCGCCGCGCCCGAGGTTGCGCTTGCGCCGGGTCGTCTTCTTTCGGAGGAGGTGCGAGCGGAATGCCTTGCGGCGCCGGATCTTGCCGGTGCCGGTCACGTGGAACCGCTTGGCCGCTCCCCGGTGCGTCTTCATCTTCGGCATCGTGCTCTCCTACTCCCCGCTCTCGGCGCCGTCGCCGGCGCCCGGCGCCTTGGCCCGCGCCTTGGGCTTCTTGGTCGGGTTCAACACCATCGTCATGTTGCGGCCGTCCTGTCGCGGCGCGGACTCCACGGTCGCGTGATCGCTCACCTGCTCGGCGACTCGCTCGAGGATTCGCAATCCCAGCTCGGGGTGGAACACCTCCCGTCCGCGGAACATGATCGTGAGCTTCACCTTCGAACCCTCGGCCAAGAACCGCTCCACGTGCTTCATCTTGGTCGTGTAGTCGTGCTCGTCGATCTTGGGTCGGAACTTCATCTCCTTGACGACGACGTTGGTCGCCTTGCGCCGGGACTCCTTGCGCCGCTGCTCCTGCTCGTACTTGTAGCGGCCGTAGTTCATGATCCGGCACACGGGCGGGTTGGCGTTCGCCGCCACCTCGACCAGGTCGAGCCCCTCCTCCCGAGCGATGGCGAGCGCCTCGGGGAGTGGCTTGACCCCCAGCTGCTCGCCATCCGCGCTGATGAGGCGTACCTCCCGGGCCCGGATACGGTCGTTGATGCGTGCGTCGTCGTCTGTGGCTATGTGATCACCTCACGTCAGGTCGGAACCGGCCGGGAACGCGAAAATGGCGGACCGGGGAAGTCCGCCATGGTCGGCCCCCGTCGCTCCCGCAGTGCGGACTGCGGATCGGGACGCCGGCCGAGACAACGAACCCGGGCTCGAGCCCGGAGGCCCGGCCGGGTGGGGTCGGAGCGAGCTCCGTCCCACTTCCCAATTCGATTGTCGAGGAGTCAGGATACCAGCGTGAGCAGCCTGTGGACACCGTCGGGGGAGCACCGGCCCGAATCGCCCGAACCCGGTGCACCGGAGCCGGAGCCGGCGGGAGGCCCGGGCCCGGAGACCGATCCTGAGCTGGCCGAGGAGCTCGGCCGGCTGCGGGAGCAGCTCGCGGCCACCCCGGTCGCCGACATCGTCGCCAACCACGCCGTGGGGCTCTGGCAGCTGGCCATCGTCCACCTCGCCCCCGAGGCGGGCGCGCCGCCGCGCCTCGAGCAGGCCCGGTTGGCGATCGATGCCATGGCCACCCTCGTGGAGGGTCTCGCCGATCGCCTCGGTGAGCACGAGACGCCCT
Organism: Acidimicrobiia bacterium; assembly: GCA_036374115.1. Classification (GTDB taxonomy): domain Bacteria; phylum Actinomycetota; class Acidimicrobiia; order IMCC26256; family JACDBD01; genus JACDBD01. The sequence continues at coordinate 6,358 of DASUUL010000358.1, forward strand.
TGCGCGACGCCCTCGCCCAACTCCGCCTCGCGTTCGTGCAGGTGACCGAGGGCGCAGAGGCCGAGCCCGACGAGGCCTGAGGCGCCGCCCGTCACCGGCGCTCGATGGCCGCCGCCTCCCAGCGCCCGAGAGGGCCGGCGACCACCTCGAAATCGACCGCGGTTCCCACGTCGATCGTGCGGGAACCGTCGGCGATCTCGGTGCAGTGGAACGGGAACCGGTCGCCGCGGCTCTCGATCTCGCCCCGCCCGCGGTGCGGGTCGAACGCGGTCACCTGCCCACGGCGGTGGGAAGGGAAGTCGGTCAATGCACGATCTTCGAGATCGGGAGCTCGATGATGTCGGTGGCGCCGTGCTCCTTGAGCGCGGGGATGAGGGTGTTGATCTCGCTCTTGGCGACCACGGTCTCGACGGCATAGGCGTCGGCGCCGAACAGTTTCGACACGGTCGGCGACTTCAATGCCGGGAGCAGCTGGATGACGGCGTCGAGGCTGGAGTCGTCGACGTTGAGCTTCACCAGCACCCGGCCGCGGGCCTCCAGCGCCCCCGAGAGCAGCGTCTGCACCTGCTCCATCGCCTTGCGCTTGGCGGGATCGGCGTGCGCGGAGGGGTTGGCGACCAGCTCGGTGTAAGAGACGAGGATGGTGTCGACGATCTTGAGCCCGGCGGCGCGCAACGCCCGGCCCGTCTCGGTGATCTCCACGACCGCGTCGGCGATCTCGGGGACCTTCGCCTCGGTGGCGCCGTACGACAGCGAGATCTCCGCGTCGATTCCGTGCTTCTCGAGGAAGCGACGCGTCAGCTCGGGATATTCGGTGTGCACGCGCAGGCCGACCGGGAGATCGGCGACCGTCCCCGCGGGTGCGTCGGCGGCCACCGCCAGCACGACGCGGATGGGCCGGGCGGTGGCCTTCGAGTAGTGCAGCTCCGTGAGGGTGACGACGTCGGCGCCGGTCTCCTCGATCCAGTCGCGGCCGGTGATCCCGAGGTCGAAGGTGCCGTCGGCGACGTACCGGGGGATCTCCTGGGGTCGCAGGATCCGGACGTCGTCGATGCGGGGATCGTCGATCGTGGCGCGGTAGTCGACGTCGGAGCCGCGCGCCACGGGCAGGTCGGCGTCTTCGAACAGCTGCAGTGTGGCGCGCTCCAGCGAGCCCTTCGGCAGCACGAGGCGCAACATCAGGACCGGTCCCCGGCCCGCCCCGGCAGCTGGCGGAGCAGGTCGACCATCTCGATGGCGGTGACGGCAGCCTCCCGACCCTTGTTGCCCTCGCTCCCGCCGGCCCGGTCCATCGCCTGGTCGACGTCGTCGGTGGTCAGCACGCCGAAGATCACGGGAATCCCGCTGTCGAGCGCCGCCCGGGTGACGCCCGCCGCGCACTCGCCGGCGACGTAGTCGAAATGGGGCGTGCCGCCGCGGATGACGGCGCCGAGACAGATGACGGCGTCGACGTCACCCGACTCGGCCAGCCGTTTGGCGACGAGCGGGATCTCGAACGCGCCCGGCACCCATGCGACCGGCACCTCCGTGGGGTCGAGCCCGTGCTCGCGCAGTCCGTCGAGGGCCCCTTCCAGCAGCGGTTTGGTGACGGCGTCGTTGAAACGCCCGGCCACGATCGCCAGCCGCATGCCCCGGCCGTCGAGTCGCCCTTCGTACTGCGAGTAGGTGCCCATGGGTCGAGTCAGCTCCCACCCAGCTCTTCGTTCTCGATCTCGAGGAGATGGCCGAGCTTGTCCTGCTTGGCCCGCAGGTAGGCGAGGTTCTCCTCGTTCGGTCGGGCGCGCAACGGGACGCGCTCGACGATCTCGAGACCGTACCCCTCGATCCCGCCGTACTTGGCGGGATTGTTGGTGAGGAGCCGCATGGTGGTGATGCCGAGGTCGACGAGGATCTGCGAGCCGATGCCGTACTCGCGCGAGTCGACCGGGAAGCCGAGCTCGACGTTGGCCTCGACGGTGTCGCGACCCTGGTCTTGCAGGGTGTAGGCGCGCAGCTTGTGGCCGAGGCCGATCCCCCGGCCTTCGTGGCCGCGCAGGTACACGACCACGCCCTCGCCCGCCGCCGCGACCTGCTCGAGGGCGAGGTCGAGCTGGATACCGCAGTCACAGCGCAGCGATCCGAACACGTCACCCGTCAGGCATTCGGAGTGCACGCGCACGAGCACGTGCTGCTTGCCGGCGACCTCGCCGCGCACGAACGCCATGTGCTCGGTGCCGTCGAGGATCGAGGCGAACACGTAGGCGGTGAAGCTGCCGTGGCGCGTGGGGATCCTCGCCTCCGAGACGCGGCGCACCAGCTTCTCGCGGTGGCGCCGGTAGCGGATGAGGTCGGCGATCGAGATGAGCTGGAGGCCGTGCTCGGCCGAGAAGCGCTCGAGCTCCGGCAGCCGGGCCATCGTGCCGTCGTCGTTGACGATCTCGGCGAGGATCCCCGCCGGATAGCAGCCCGCCTCCCGGGCGAGGTCGACCGTCGCCTCGGTGTGCCCGGCCCGCTTCAGTACTCCGCCTTCGCGGTAGCGCAGCGGGAAGATGTGACCGGGACGGGCGAGGTCGCCGGGCCGGATCGAGTGGTCGATGAGCGCGTGGACGGTGGCGGTACGGTCGGCCGCCGAGATGCCGGTGGTCGTACCGCGCTTGGCGTCGACCGACACGGTGAAGGCGGTGCGGTAGGCGGTCGTGTTCTCGGCGACCATCATCGGGAGCTGGAGCTCGTCGAGGCGAGCACCCTCCATCGGCATGCAGATGACGCCACTGGTGTGGCGGATCATGAACGCCATCGCCTCCGGCGTGACCTTCTCGGCCGCCATGATGAGGTCGCCTTCGTTCTCGCGATTGGCGTCGTCGACCACCACGACGAGCTCGCCCCGTTCGACGGCGGCGATCGCGTTCTCCACCTCGGTGAACGGCATCCTCAACCCTTCCCTTCTGCTCCATCGAGGAGCCGTTCCACGTACTTCGCCAGGACGTCGACCTCCAGGTTCACGCCTTCGCCCGGGCTCCTGGTGCCGAGCGTCGTGACGGCGAGCGTGTGGGGAATGACGGCGACCCGGAAGCCGGCGTCGTCGACGGCCGTGACGGTCAGGCTCACGCCGTCGACGGTGATCGAACCCTTCTCCACCACGTAGTGGAGCACCTCGGGCGGCGCCGAGCACCGCACCTGGGTCGAGCCGTCGGGAAGCGGCTCGCGCGCCTCGACCCGCCCGACAGCGTCCACGTGGCCCTGCACGAGGTGACCCCCGAGGCGGTCGGAGAGGCGCAGGGGCCGCTCGAAGTTGACGGGGTCGCCCGCCTGCAGGTCACCCAGAGTCGTGCGATCGAGGGTCTCGATCACGGCATCGGCCGCCCACCAACCGTCGCCGTGATCCACGACCGTGACACAACATCCGTTCACCGCGATGGACGCGCCCGGC
>DASUUL010000359.1:0-9368 GCA_036374115.1 Acidimicrobiia bacterium
AGGTCGGGGCGGGTGAGCACGACGTGCTCGTTGCAGCCCTCGAGCTCCGGCCCGCCGAAATCGTCGGCCGTGAGCTCCCGGTCCTGCACCCAGGTGCCGAAGGCGCCGTCGAAGAAGATGACGCGCTCGGGGAGTACGTCGAGGAAACCCGGCATCGAGGGAAGGGTAGTGGAGCCGGCGGGCGACTCCGCCCGGATTGGTCCGGTTCGCCGGGTCTTCGGCGCGGCGAGTCCCATGTCGCTCACGGGGGCCGTTTCGCGCGACACTTGCGCCTCGTCCGACCGGCCACCGACCGGCCTCGTCCGACCGGCCACCGGCCGGCCGTCGCCTCCGCTCCGAGGGCTCCCATGCTCCGACGTCTCGCCGTGCCGCTGCTGCTCGTGCTCGGCGCGCTCGCGGTGATGACCGCTTCGGCGGCCCGCGGGGGCGCGCAGGAGACGCCGGGGCCGCCCGAAGTCGAGGAGCTCCCGCTCGACGAGGCGCCCGCGTCGGTCGAGGAGATCCCGCCATCCGAGGCGACGGTTCCACCCGAAGGCGTACCGCCGGAGACCGTCCCGCCGGAGACCGTGCCACCCGAGGAGGCGCCGCTCGCGCCCGGCTGGCAGGCGGAGGTGGCCGTCGACGCCAATCTCATCGCTCTCAAGTGGGCCGGCGATGGCGGAGCCGAGTTCGCCGTCGAGGCGCTGGCCCAGGACCGCTCATGGCGGCACGCCGGCGACATCGGGCTGCACGACAACGGGCCCGACCCCGGGACGCCCGAGGGTGACGCCGCGGTGGTCCGCAACGTGTCGGAGCCGCTCTGGACCGGCGACGTGTCGGTCGTCCGGGTCACGCTCACCGCGGGAACCGCCACCGAAGTGACGCTCGTGGCGATCGACTCGCCCCCGGTGGGCGACGTTCCCTCCGTGCCGGCGCAACAGGCGGGCGCGCTCGCGAACGGTCTCCTCGCCGCTGGCATCGCCGGTGTGATCGCAGCCCTCGTGCCGGGCCGGCGGCGCCTGCTCGCGCTCGGCGTGCTCGCCGCGATCCTGGCGGTCGCGTGCGCGCCAGTGAAGCAGGGCGCGCCGGGCATGCCGTCGATCGTCTCGCGACACGCTTGGGGCCACGACCTCCCGTGGAACGCGGGAGGCCAGCAGTGCGGGCAGAGCGCGCCGACGATCGCGTCCGGCGTCGGCTTCGCGGTCGTACATCACACCGTCAACAGCAACGCGTACTCCTCTGACCAGAGCGTGCAGATAGTGCGCGGGATCTGGGCCTACCACACAGGTACGAACGGCTGGTGCGATATCGGATACAACTTCCTGATCGACCGCTACGGTCAGATCTTCGAGGGCCGGATGGGCGGATGGGACAAGGCGGTGGTCGGCGCGCACGCCGCCGGCTTCAACACCGGGAGCACCGGCGTCGCGTTCATCGGCGACCACCAGGTGACGCCGGTCCCCGGAGCTGCGCAGGCGTCGATCGTCGATCTGATCGCGTGGAAGTTCAACGTCCACCACACTGATCCCACACCTTGGAATGCCATCGTGGGCCATCGCGACGTGAATCAGACCGCGTGCCCCGGCAACGCCGCGTACTCGCTCCTGCCCGGCTTCCGGTCTGCGGTTCAGGCGCGCGTGTCGTAGAACCCGTCGCCGATCGAGAACCTCGAGAGCGCGACGCGGAAACGGTCGGCGGCTCGAGCACGGCCGGCCCGCCTCCCTGATACGCGGCGGTCTCGGCTCGAAACCGCCGAATCCGGGCAATTGGGCACTTCTTGCTCCAATCGGGCCGGTTTGGTAGGTTTCGCCCACCCTGGTCCCGGGAGCCGGTGCCGGCGGGGCGCCGTGCGGTGGAGACGGGGGCGGAGGAGCAGGCACATGAAGACACTCAGGCGGGTTCTCGCGATCGGCGTCGTGGCCACCGTCGCGCCTGTCGGACTCGCAACGACGACGGCCGGCGCCGATCACACCGAGGCCCGGTTGACGCTGACCATCGTTCCGGAGATCGGGCCCGTCGGGCAGACGATCAACGCGCAGCTTCCGGCCGAGGCGTACGACCCGGCGGCGGGTGACCTCTGTGCTGCGAGCGCGACCGCGAATCAGATCATCGGCGACGCGTTCGGCGACTTCTCGTCGGGTGATCCCTTGGAGGACGTCATTGCCGGCATCCTCGAGAACGCCACCCAGGAACCGTCGTTCGAGGGCACGCTCGACTCGATCCTGTTCCCGCTGGTGTTCGCCGATGTCGCTACCCAGGAGCCGCTGAGCGATCCGTCGTTCTGGAACCCCGACAACGGCCAAGGCAGCATCGTCGCCCCTGGCGAGGACGTGAACACGGGCCAGCCACTGGCGCGGCCCTCGACTTACGCCGTCGCCGCGACGTGCCTCGGCATCAACCCCGACCTCCTCCCTGACGCGGTTGCCGCGGCCGTCGAGGCACTGACCACGCTCCTCGAGGACGAAGAGGGCACGGCCGTGACGGACCTCCTCACGTGCCTCACAGCCGCGGGAGGCGATCCTGCGGCCATCGCGGCCTGCGTCGTCGCGTTCGCCGAAACGACGGCCACGACGCTCGAGGAGGGTGTGGCCGACGTGCTCGCCGCACTGCTGGAGGCCACGATCGATCAAGACCCGGATATCGCGTGGGCAGCCCTGTTCTGCCTCACCGGTCCCAACTTCGAGACGTGCGAGGGCCCGCCGGCTCCCGGGCCGGCCGAACCGGTGGCGGTGACGCCGCGCTTCACCGGCTGAGCGAGCGGCGCGGCCGCACCACGGTGACGGTCACGGCGCCGTGCGCGCCGTGACCGGCTCACCCAGGTCGCAGCGCCGGGTGGTCGTAACCGGCGGGACGGGCATGGTGGGGTCGTCGCGTGGCGCTCGAGGACGGGCTCGCCCGGACCGTCGCGTGGTACCGCGAGCTGCTGTCAGGCTCGTGACGAGGAGTGGTGCCCGACCCTGATTGCGTGGTCGGCGCGCTCGAACAGCTCGCGGTCACCCGAGCTGTCGCCGTAGGCCCACACCGTCGCCGGCTCGGCGCCGAGCCAGTCGTCGAGGCGGCGGACCTTCTCGGCTCGGCGCACGTTGGCGCCGGCGAGCCGGCCCGTGAGACGGCCGTCGGCGCCGATCTCGAGGTCGGTGCCGAGAGCGGCGTCGAAGCCGAGCTGGTCGGCGATCGGCCGGAGGTAGGCGGCGAAGGATGCCGAGACGATCACGAGCGCGTGACCCTGGCGGCGGTGCCACTCGGCGCGTTCGACCGTCTCCCCGCGGAGGTGGTGCGCGACCACGTCGGCCGCGAAGCGCCCGGCGACCTCGTCGAGACGGCGGGCGTCGTAGCCGGCGAGGAGCCGGCGCACGATCGCGGCCTTGGCCGCGTCGCGGCGCCGGTCGGCGACGGCGGCGGCCGCGAGCCGGGGGAGAGTGGCCACGACCCCGAGCGCGAACCGGCGCCGCCCCACCGCGGCGCGCAGGAACGGCACCACGTTGTCGCGCGTCGACAGCGTCCCGTCGAAGTCGAACGCGGCCACGACCCGCATCTCAGGGCCGTTTTGGCGTCGCTGCACCGCACAAGGTCCGGCGCAGCGACGCCAAAACGATGTGGGTCACAGGGGGAGGCGGCGGAAGACGGGGCGGGGGAGGTGGCGTACCACGGTCATCACCCACCGCAGCGTCGAGGGCACCCAGATGGCATGGGAGCGGCGCGCCAGCCCCTTGACGATCGCGGTCGCGACCGCCTCGGGTGTCGTCGAGAGCGGCGCGGGCTCGCGGCCCTGGGTCATCTTCGTGTGGACGAACCCGGGCCGCACGATCATCACGCGGGCTCCCGAGCCGGCAAGGCTGTCGTCGAGCCCCTGGAAGAACGCGTCCATCCCCGCCTTGGTGGAGCCGTAGACGAAGTTGGATCGGCGCGCCCGTTCGCCGGCGACCGACGACAGCACGACGAGCGTGCCGTGTCCCTGGGCCCGCAGACGCTGCGCGATCGGGACCGCGACCGACACCGCGCCGACGTAGTTGACACGGGCGAGCTCCACCGCGGCCGCGCTCTCGCGTTCGGCCTGCTCCTGGTCACCGAGCACGCCGAAGGCCACGAGCACGAGGTCGAAGTCGCCGAAGCGGTCGAACATGTCGGCGACGAAGGCTTCGTGGGTGTCGGTGGCGGTGGCGTCGAACCGCACCACCTCGACCGTCGTGGCGCCGGCTTCCTCGAGCTCCTTGACGGCGGTGTCGAGCGTCTCCGGTTGGCGGGCGGCGAGCACGATCGTGCGGGCACGCCGGCCGACGAGCGCACGGCAGGTCGCGCGGGCAATGTCGGAGCCACCGCCGAGGACGAGGACGGACTGCACCGAGCCGAGCGCGTCTTCCACCGTGTACCTCCGTGGGTCAGGCCAGGCCCAGCCGGCGGGAGAGGTCCGACTGGAGCACGTTCGAGGGGTCGACACGCTCGCGCACCTCACGCAGCCGGTCGAGCTGCGGGTACATCACCGGCAACAGCTCGGGGCGCATCCGAGAGTCCTTCGCGAGGTACAGACGGCCGCCGACGTTCGCGACGAGCTCGTCGAGGTCGTCGAGCAGCGCGGCGAGCTCGGACCTGCCGGCGGGGATGTCGAGCGCGAGCGTCCAACCGGGGGCGGGGAACGACAGGAACCCGGGGTTCCCCGGCCCGAAGCGCTTGAGCACTGCGAACACCGATGCGCACTGGGCGGCGCTGAGCCACTCGATGCTGCGGCGCACAGCCTCGTGCTCGTCGTCCGGCACCACGTACTGGTACTGCAGGAAGCCCTGCACGCCGTACATCCGGTTCCAGCCTGCGACCGCGTCGAGCGGGTGGAAGAACGCGCTGATCGTCTCGAGATGGCGTCCGCGCCGGGCGGCCGGCCGGCGGTACCAGAACTCGTTGAAGGCCCGCATCGTGAAGCGGTTGACGAGACCGCTCGGTACCCAGGGCGGCGCCACGAGACGGGTATGGGGGTCGAACCGCAGCGGGCTTCGCCGCGCGCTCGGCGGGAGCGCATCGACGGGCGCGTGATCGCCCCGGCCGAGCACGGAACGGCCCATCGATCGACCTCTCGCGAGGCAGTCGATCCACGCCACCGAGTACCGGTACCGGTCGTCGCCCTCCTGCATCCGGGCCATCACATCGTCGAGATCGGATGCCTGCTCGGTGTCGACCTGCAGGAGCGACGTCTCGATCGGCACCAGCCGCAGGGTCACATCGCCGATGATGCCGGTGAGCCCCATGCCGCCGGCCGTGGCCCAGAAGAGGTCGTGGTCCGATGCCGGTGTGACCTCGAACTGTCCCTTCGGCGTGTGCAACGTCAGCGACTCGACGTGACCGGCGAAGCTGCCGTCGACGTGATGGTTCTTGCCGTGGATGTCGGCTGCCAGCGCGCCCCCCACCGTCACGTTCCGGGTGCCCGGCGACACCGGCACGAACCAGCCGCGGGGTACGAACATGCGCATCAGCGCGTCGAGGCTCATCCCGGCCTCCACCCGCAGGATGCCGGTGGCGTCGTCGAAGTCGAGCACGCGAGCGAGCGCGGTCGTGTCGACCACGGTTCCACCGGCGTTCTGGGCGGGGTCCCCGTAGCTGCGACCGAGGCCGCGGGCGATCATGCCGCGCCGGCCGGGATCGGCCAGCACGCCGTCGACGTCGCCGGCATCGGTTGGTACCACCACCCTTGCCGCCGTGGGGGCGGTGCGGCCCCATCCGGTGAGCAGACGCGACACGGACGTGTCGGTCATCCGAACTGGACCCCGATCGCGAACGACACCGCCCACAAGAAGCCGAAGATCTGGAGCACGCGGTCACCGAGCACGATCTCCTCGGGCGCCCCTCCGCGCCCCTGGTCGATGACGAGCGCGTAGCGCAGGATGGCGGCGACGAACGGCACGATCGAGAGGCGGAACCAGAACACGTCGCCGACCGCGGCCGCGTTCTCGAACGCCCACAGGCAGTAGGCAGTGATGGCGACGCCCGACGTCACCGCGCGCACGTAGTTGAGGTACGACTCCGAATACTCCGCCAGCGTGCTGCGGTGCCCGGAGGACGCGTCGCCGAGCTCGACCTGTTCGGCGTGTCGCTTCCCCGTCACGATGAAGAGCGATCCCGCGCCGGCCACGATCAGGAACCAGTCGGAGAGCGCGACGTCGGTGGCGACACCGCCCGCGATCGCGCGGAGCACGAACCCGGCGGCGACGGCGCCGAGGTCGACCACGGGCTCGTGCTTCAACCACAGGCTGTACGACACCGTGATGGCGATGTAACCGGCCACGACGAGCGCGAGCTTGCCGTTGTTGAGCGGCGCCGCCAGCCCCAACGCCGCCACCATCAGCACGATCGCGATGACCCGGGCGGCCCCGACGCTGAGGTGACCGGCGGCGATCGGCCGGCTGCGCTTCACCGGGTGGTTCCGGTCGGCCTCGGCGTCGGCGGCGTCGTTGAGGAAGTAGGTGCCGCTGGCGGCGAGGCAGAAGGCGACGAACGCGACCACCGTGCGGGCCAGCTGGTCGGGCTCGGTGAGCACACCGGCGGCCCCCGGGGCGGCGAAGACCAGCGTGTTCTTGACCCACTGCTTCGGCCGGGCCGTGCGCAGGAGACTGCGGGCGAGCGAGGGGGACGGAGGGGGCGCCGCGGCGTCGGTCGGCGACGCGGGCGGAGGCCGCTCCGGAGCCAGGGACATGACCGGAAGGCTACCGGAGGGGTCGTCGTAGACTCGCCGCGGCATGACCGCGACGAGGAAGGTCTATACGCGCACCGGCGACGACGGGACGACGGGGCTCCTGTACGGAGGCCGCGTCGGCAAGGACACGTCGGGTCCGGCGGCGTACGGCGCGGTCGACGAGGCGGTATCGGCGTTGGGACTGGCCCGAGCCGAGGAGGAGCGCGGCTCCGAGCTCGACGAGCTCCTCGTTCGCCTCGAACGCGAGCTGTTCGTGGTGGGTGCCGAGCTCGCCACCGAGCCCGCGCGTCGTGACCGGCTCGAGGCAGGCGTGTCGCTCGTCACTCCCGAGATGGTGGCTGCGCTCGAGCCCGTGATCGACGAGATCACGGGCCGCTTCGAGCCTCCACAGGAGTTCGTGCTGCCGGGCGAGAACCGCGTGGCCGCCGCCCTCGATCTCGCTCGCACGGTCGTGCGCCGGGCCGAGCGGGAGGCGGTGGCCGCCGCCCGCGCCGGCTGGCTCGAGGGCAGTGAGGTGGTGCCCTACCTCAACCGCCTGGCCGACCTCGTCTACACGCTCGCCCGGTGGCAGGAGGGCGGCTACCGGCCCGTGCGCACTTCCTGACCCGAACCCCCGGCCCGAACCCCGAAGGAGACCCGTGGCACTCAGCTTCAGCACCGTGACGAAACCGGCCGGTGAGGTCGCCGCCGACCTGCTCGCCGTACCCGTCGGCACCGGCCCGACGCCGGGGCCAGGGGCCGACGCGGTCGATGCCGCGCTCGACGGCGGGCTCGCGCAGTTCATGGAGGAGGCGGGATTCGAGGGGAAGCGGGGCCAGACGCTGGCGGTGCCGACGTTCGGGCGCCTGCGGGCGGGCGCGGTCGTGCTCGTCGGCGTGGGGAAGATCGACGAGCTGCGCGCCGACGACCTGCGGGCCGCGGGCGCGTCCGTCGCCCGCGCCGCCAAGAAGGCGCGCTCGGTCGCCACGACCCTCCTCGATCTCGCCGGAACGACCGGGGAGCTCGACGCCGGCGAGGCCGCCCAGGCCTTCGCCGAGGGCGTCGTGCTGGGCGCGTACCGGTTCCTCAAGTACAAGGGCGAGGGCGAGCCGAGCCGCATCGAGCGCGTGACCGTGGTCGGTGGGGGTGGCGCGCGAATCAAGTCGACGCTCGAGCGGGGCGCCGCCGTCGCGGGCGCGGTCGTGTGGGCGCGCGACATCGTCAACGAGCCCGCGGGAGCCAAGTCGCCGGCTGCATTCGCGGACGCCGCCAAGCGGCTCCTGCGCGGGCGCGGCGTCGACGTGAAGGTGATCAGCGGCGCCGAGCTCAAGGACCAGAAGCTCGGCGGCGTGCTCGGTGTCGGCCAGGGCTCCGACAACCCGCCCCGCTTCGTGAAGCTCACCTACCGCCCGGAGGGTGCGAAGGGCACGCTCGCGCTCGTCGGCAAGGGCGTGGTGTTCGACTCCGGTGGCCTGTCGATCAAGACGTCGAGCGGCATGGAGACGATGAAGACCGACATGTCGGGCGCGGCCGCCGTGATCGCGGCGATGTCGGTGCTGCGCGATGCGGGTGTGAAGACGAAGGTGGTCGGCTACGTTCCCATGGTCGAGAACATGCCCAGCGGCTCGGCCATCCGGCCTGGTGACGTGCTGCGCATCCGCAACGGCAAGACCGTCGAGGTGCTCAACACCGACGCCGAGGGCCGTCTCATCCTCGCCGACGCCCTCTCGCTGGCGAGCGAGGACGGGCCCGACGCCATCGTCGACGTGGCGACGCTCACCGGGGCGTGCATGGTCGCTCTCGGCGACAAGATGGCCGGGCTGATGGGCAACGACACCGAGTTGGTCGACGACGTGCGCGCCGCTGCCGACCGGTCGGGCGAGCCGGTGTGGCCGCTGCCCCTCCCGAAGGAGTATCGCAAGCTCCTCGAGTCCGAAGTCGCCGATCTGCGCAACATCGGGACGGGCAGCTACGGCGGCGCGCTCACCGCCGGGCTGTTCCTCCAGGAGTTCGTCGACGGGGTGCCCTGGGCGCACCTCGACATCGCCGGCCCGGCCCGGGCCGCGAGCGACGACGGCTACGTCGCCAAGGGCGGGACCGGCTTCGGGGTCCGCACGCTGGTGGAGCTGGCGAGCACGTTCGAGACGCGAGCGAAGCGGGCCAGGGCGTCCAAGCCCGCCGGGAAGGCGGCGAAGAAGGCGAAGAAGGCGAAGCAGGCCGCCAAGAAGTCGAAGCAGGCGAAGAAGGAGTAGGGCACAGGGGAGCGCGCGCGGGCGCGCGTCACCCCTGCACTTCGACCGGGGTCCCCCCCGGGGCCCAGTCGAAGATGAACTTCGCCCACCACTCGAGCATCCGGACGCAGCCCGCGCTGAGCGGCTGGCCGAGCTGGGCCTCGCTCTGGATCGGCCCGTAGGGCCCGATCGGGATGCCGTGGAAGCCGATGTCACTCGTGGGGCCGTAGGTGAAGCGGGTGAACCACGGCAGGCGTAGGTTGCCCGACCAGCCGTTCACTCGCTTGCCCTCCTGGATCACGTGGTAGATCCCGGGCCGCGGGAGGCTGAGGTTGCCCGAGACGAGGAAGTCGCCGATCACGACCTCGTTCTCGTCGATGAGCACGACTCGCTGCTGGCCGATGCTGTAGATGATCCGCTTGCCATGCAGCGGGGCCCCGCCCTTGGCGAAGCAACCGGTCGTGCCTACGAGGAGCGCGGCCGCCACTGCGAACACCGCG
>DASUUL010000360.1:0-8137 GCA_036374115.1 Acidimicrobiia bacterium
GAGCACGTCACCGACCCTGGGCCACCGGTGGTACTCGAAGCCCTGCTCGCCGTGGAGGATCGCCCGCCCCGGACCCCGCAGCCGCTCGATGGGGAGCCCGGCGGCGCCGCCAGTGCCGAGCGAGCCCCAGTAGGGCATCACGAACGGGAACGTGGGCGGTACCGGCGCGGCGTCACCCTGGTAGACGGTGTCGTCGTCGCCGAGGGCTTCGGCGAACACCCGGACCGGCCCGCGCTCGATGACGACCCGCTGCGTGCCGGTCTCCTGCCCCTTGAGCTCGGTCAGCGCCATGGGCGGGGACGTTAGCTGCGCGCCCCCGGCAGGCGCCGGTTGGCCGCCTCGAACACGGCGCGCGAGTCGAGCGGCTCGGGGAGCTCCTCGAGGGTGTCGGGGTCCCAGTCGGAGCGCGGACGGGCGAAGAAGTCGCCGCCGTACACGTGGATGGCGCCGGTGAAGGTTCCGAGCGGGTTGACGACCGAATGGATCACCTCGTCACCGAGCAGCGCCACGTCGCCCGTGCGCAGGACCTTTCCACCACTGGGCACGGCCCGCCGCCCGTCACGCCGGTAGAAGGCGTTGTCCTCCTGGCCGCCGTAGATCGCGATCGCCGCCCACATCCGGTGGTCGTGGGGTTGGATCGACATGCCCGGCGCCCACACGACCTTGAGGATCGTCAGGTCGGGGGAGTGGTGGAGGGCGGTGAGCTCGGCGCGAGTGGCGGGTAGTGCGGCCTCGAGGTCGCGGCCGTGGCCGAGGGCCTGCCGGAGCGCCTCCCGTACCGCGAGCCGGGGCTCGTCCTCGGCGATCGCGGCCCGGCAGCCGGCGACGAGCTCGTCCACGTCGAACATGCCTCCAGCGTACGCCCGCCGGCCGAGCGCGTACCGTGGTGCGGGCAAGCGAGGAGGCTCCTGATGCTCTACGCCTTCGGATTCGACCGCATCGGGGTCGTGGCGAGCGACCTGTACTTCTTCGATCCGGACGCGCCCTCCGACCAGGCGGGGCCCGAGCAGGGCGTGCGCCTCGAGGTCCGCTTCTTCGAGCGGGGCGAGCCGCGCGGCTCCGTGTACTCGGCCTGGCCCATCGAGGCGGGGCGGCCCATCTGGCGCGCCGACCTCCTCGAGTCCGTCGCCAACCCGGGGAGCCTCGACCGGGCCCACCACCACCCTCGCATCATCGGCGAGGGGTGGGAGCCGGGGGATCGTCACTTCGTGGAGGAGATGTCGGCCGATCCCGTGGCCTGGGTCGGCAAGCGCCTCGCCGACCTCGAGGGCCTGCTCCAGGAAGCGGGCGTCGATCCCCATGCGGTGGGACCCACCGATCCCGAGCAGCTGCGTGCCGCCGCGCCCGAGATCGTCGCCGTCGTGCACCGCCTGCTCGACCGCATCCGCGCCGGCGAGCTCGCACGCGCGCCCGACCGGGAGGGCGAGAGCGCCCGCGTCAGCTGGCTCTGAGGTCCCGCGGTGCGGTTCGTGTCATGGACCGGAACGTACGACCTGAGGCCGACTCGACGTCAAGAGGTCGCGCCGGCCCGCTGCTCGGCGACGGCGCGATGCACCTCCTCCATGTCGAGCTGGCGCACCTGGGCGATCAGGTCCTCGAGCGCGGCCGGAGGCAGGGCTCCCGGCTGGGAGAAGACGAGCACCTGCTCCCGGAAGACCATGAGGGTCGGGATCGACATGATCCGGGCGGTGGCGGCGAGCTGCTGCTCGGCCTCGGTATCGACCTTGGCGAAGACGATGTCGCCGTGCTCGGCGGCGGCGGCTTCGTAGGCGGGGGCGAACACGCGGCACGGGCCGCACCACGATGCCCACCAGTCGACCAGCACGATGTCGTTGCCCGAGATGGTCTCCTCGAAGGTTTCGGCGGTGAGCTCGACGGTGGACATGGCTGCGCTCCCTGGAGTCGGCGGTCACGGCATCAAACCCCAGTACCCCCAGGGGTATTCCCCCAGCGGTATTCCGGGACCGGCGCCGGGATTCCGCTAGGCCCGCTCCGGCTCCGCCAGCCGGTGCTTCATGACCTTGCCGGTGGCGTTGCGCGGGAGCTCGCTCACGAAGCGCACGCGGCGGGGCCGCTTGTAGTCGGCGAGGCGCTCGGCGCAGAACGCCTGGAGCTCGTCGGCCTCGAGGGCGGCGCCGGGGCGCCGGACCACGAACGCGGCCACGTCCTCGCCGAGCACGGGGTGCGGCACGCCCACGACCGCGGCCTCCCGCACCGCCGGGTGCTCGAGGATCACCGCTTCGACGTCGGTCGGATAGATGTTGTGCCCGCCCCGGATGATCAGGTCCTTCTTGCGTCCGACGAGGTAGAGGAAACCGTCGGCGTCGAGGTAGCCGAGATCGCCGCTGCGCAGCCAGCCGTCGGGCGTCCAGGTCTGGGCGGTGGCATCCGGGTCGCGGTAGTACTCGCGCTGGACTCCGGGCAGGCGCGTGAGCAGCTCGCCGACCTCGCCCGACGGGCACTCGTCCCCCTCCTCGTCGACGATCTTGATCTCCATCGGGGGAATCGGCTTGCCCACCGATCCCAGCCGCTTCGTCACCTCCTCCTTGGGCATGACGATGTACGCGGGGCCCGCTTCGGTCATGCCGTAGGAGTTCGACACCGATGCCTCGGGCAGCCGCTCCTGCATCGCGAGTAGTGTCTGCGGCGCCAGCGGTGCACTCCCGATCGAGACCGCCACCAGGCTCGACAGGTCGCGACGGTCGAAGTCGGGGTGGGCGACCAGCAGCTCGGCCATCGCGGGCACGAGCATCGCCATGATCGGCCGCTCGCGCTCCACGAGCTCGAGCCAGCGGCCGGCGTCGAACTTCGGCAGGTAGAGCCCGGCCATGCCCATCTTCATGGGGTTGTAGATGAAGGCGATGCCGGCGAAGGTGAACATGGGCGCGCCGTGGAGCCACCCCGCACCGGACCAAACCGGCTCGTTGTTCGGGATCATCGCCACGTTGCGGTGCCGGACGGCCACGCCCTTCGGGAGCCCGGTGGTGCCCGACGTGTACATCACGTCGGCCAGGTCGTCGACGTCGACGGGCACCTGGAACTCACTGCCGTCGGCGTCGAGCGCGGCGTCGTAGGCGACGACGCCGTCGGCCTCGCCGCCCGCGCTGACGACCAGCCGGAGCGACGGCAGCACGGCGCGGACCTCCAGTGCCGTCGGCAACAGCGCCTCGCACGTGATCATGGCGGCCGCCTCGCAGTGCCCGAGGATCACCGCGAGCTCGCGCGCCGAGAGCCGGGTATTGGTGGGGACGGCCACCGCGCCCGCCTTGTGGACCGCGGCGTAGGTCACGATCCAGCGCAGGACCTCTTCGGTGGGGAGGAAGATCGAGACCCGATCGCCGGGGGCGATCCCGTGGGCGGCGAGGCCCCGGGCCAACCGGTTCGACGCTTCCTCCCAGTCGCGGAACGTGAGGTCGCGGCCGGCCCCGAGATCGCGGTACGCCACCTCGTCTCCGTAGTGCGCGGCCATGAACCGCAGCTGGTCGGTCTGCAGCTCCCCCCAGTCAGGCATGGCGCGCCCCGCGACCTAGAAGGTCATCGGGGGGATCCTGCCGCCGCTGCCCTCGGCGCCGAACAGGTCGGCCTTCTTGCCCGCGAGCTCGTCGACGCTCCACTTGCCGTCCTTCTTGACGGTCGCGACCGTGTCCCAGCCGCCCATCCGGTTGATCATGCCGCCCCAGAGCACGAAGACCTGGCCGCTCACGTCGCCGGCCGCCGGCGAGGCGAGATAGCCGACCAGCGGCGAGATGTTCTCGGGCGCGAACTCGTCGAACTTCCCCTCCTCGGAGGCGCCGAACCCGCCGAAGGTGCCTTCGGTCATCCGGGTGCGGGCCCGGGGGGCGATGGCGTTCACGGTGACGCCGTACTTCTCGAGCTCGCGCGCCAACACGATCGTGAGCGACGCGATGCCGGCCTTGGCGGCGGCGTAGTTCGCCTGGCCGGCGTTGCCGAACAGGCCCGACTCGCTCGACGTGTTGATGACGCGCCCGTACACCTCCTTGCCGGCCTTGCTCTGCTCGCGCCAGTACACGGCCGCGAAACGTGACGGCGCGAAGTGCCCCTTGAGGTGGACGCGGATCACCGAGTCCCAGTCCTCCTCGCCCATGTTGAAGCTCATCCGGTCGCGGAGGATCCCGGCGTTGTTGACGAGGACGTTGACGTCGCCGAACGACTCCACCGCCTGGTTGATCAGGCGCTGTGCGCCCTCCCAGTCGGCGACGTCGTCGTAGTTGGCCACCGCCTCACCGCCGGCCTCGGTGATCTCGTCGACGACGAGCTGGGCGTGCCGGGTGTCGGCGCCGGTGCCGTCCCACTCGCCGCCCAGGTCGTTGACGACGAGCTTGGCGCCCTCGGCCGCCAGGAGTAGGGCGTGCTCCCGCCCGATACCGCGACCGGCGCCCGTGACGATCGCAACCTTGCCGTCCAGCGTTCCCATTGCTCTCCCCGTGTCCGTCGTCGATGTGGTGCTCGAGCCCACCCTCGGGTGGGCGCTCGATCGGGCCGCCACACTACCGAGCGCGCCGCCCGAGGGCCTGACGGAGGCGTCAGGTAACCTCCCGGGTCATGACCGATGCCGTCGTCGTGTCCGCCGCCCGCACCCCGATCGCCACCGCCCGTCGGGGCTCGCTCGCCGGCGTCGACGTCTTCGAGCTGGCGAAGGCGTCGGTGGGGGAGGCGCTGAAGCGATCCGGGATCCCGAGCGACGACCTCGACGACATCGTGCTCGGCGAGTCGCTGCAGGGAGGAGGCTGCGTCGCCCGCTACGCCGCCGTCGACCTCGGTCTCACCGACGTACCCGGCCTGGCGCACAACCGGCACTGCGCCTCGGGGATGGCGCCCGTGCAGACCGCGGCCGCGGGCATCCGCGCGGGCATGGACCGGGTCGTCATCGCGGGTGGCGCCGAGAGCATCACGCAGAGTCCCCAGGTGTTCAAGAAGCTGCCGGGCTCGTACTCCGGCGTGCAGCCGTGGCTGTCGCCCAGCCATCCGGCGACGCCGGACGCGCCGACGATGGACATGTCGATCACCGTCGGTTGGAACACGGCGCAGTCGTGCGGTGTGACGCGCGAGGAGCAGGACGTGTGGGCGTATCACTCGCACCAGCGCGCCGTGGCCGCCATCGACGAGGGCCGGCTGCGCGACGAGATCTTCGCCGTAGAGGTGCCGGCGGGCCCGCAGGGCGGCGGGCGGGGGGTAGGGCGGGAGACGCGCACGTTCGACACCGACGAGCACCCGCGCCGCGACACGACGGTCGAGAAGCTCGCTCAGCTGCCGCCGCTGCACCCGGAGATCGAGGGCTTCAGCATCACCGCCGGCAACTCCTCGGGGCTCAACGACGCCGCGTGCGCCATGGTGGTCTGCGCCGACGGCTACGCCCGTGACCATGGCCTCGAAGCCCTCGCGATCGTACGGTCGTGGGCATCGGTCGGTGTCCCACCGCGTGACACGGGTACGGCGCCCACTCTGGCGATCCCGAAGGCGTTGCGGCGCGCCGGGCTCCAACTCGACGACGTCGCGCTGTTCGAGATCAACGAGGCGTTCGCGTCGATGGCGGTGGCGTCGAGCCGCATCCTCGGGCTGCCGCACGAGATCGTGAACGTCAACGGCAGCGGCTGCAGTCTCGGCCACCCGGTCGCCGCCACCGGTGCCCGCATGATCACGACGATGATCTACGAACTGCGCCGTCGTGGCGGTGGCATCGGGGTGACGAGCATGTGCGCCGGCGGCGGGATGGGCTCGGCGACGGTGCTCGAGGTGCTGCCACCGCCGGGCAACTGAGGCCGGCGGGTCAGTACGTGGCGTAGAGGACGATCGCGAACACGGGAATCGCGACGTCGTTGAAGAACACCCCGCCGGCGTTGCCGGGAGCGAAGTTCCGGGCGACGAACATCTGGCGGACGTGGCCGACCGCCGCGCCGAGCAAGAAGATCGCTGCCACGATGATCGTGGCGAGCCAGAAGTCGCGCCCGTAGCTCGGCGTCATCACCCCGAGCACGCCCCAACCCAGGTCGGCGACGCCGACCTCCCACTGGAACGGGTTGCCGGGCGGCCAGCCGATCGAACGCGCGACCGGATCCGGGTAGAAGAGGTGACCCGACGCGCCGACGATGCCGTTGACCCCGATGAGATAGACGAGCGTGTTCAGCAGCGTCGCGCGGTGGAAGCCGGTCGTCCCGTGCTCGGCGAGCTGTACGACCTCGGCGACGGTGAAGAGGAGCACCGGGACCACCGCGGCCGCGAGCGCGAAGACCCGGATGAGCGGCGGCGGCCGGGCGGCAGCGGTGGCTTCGGAGGCGGACATACGGTGCGGAACCTACCCAATCCGGGGTCGCCGATCACGGAGCATGCTCAACGCTCGTCGCCGAGCACCGGCTTGATGTCGACGACGGGGGTGCCGTCGAGCGCCTCCAGCCCACGAACCTGGATCCGCAATCCGTCGAGCGCGACCACCGTCACCCGATGCAACCCGATCGGGTTCGGGCGGTCGGGCGAACGCGTACTGAAGACACCCCGCATCGGGCGGTCGTGATCGTCCCGCGGATGCACGCGCAACACGTCGCGCCGCGCTCGATCGAGCCACGTCAGCAGCAGCACCTCGTCGCCCACGGCGAGATCGCGGGCGGCATCCGCGATCGCAGGCTCGAGGTCGAGCCAGGCGTCCGGCGCGCCCTCGTCCCCCTGCCTGGGCGCCGCCCCTCGGTCGCTCAGCGGGGATTCCACCCACCCGACGGGCACGAGCGGGTAGCCGTCGTCGGTCACCGCGGCTCGCCGGTGGGGCCGGTCCCGAAGGTCACGGCCGGTCTCGGACGGGTGTCGCCTGCACCGCCGCCGCGGTCGCTTCGTGCTCGCTCACGGTCGATAGATTGCCGCAATCGACCCCGACCTCGCGCTCGCGCTCGAGCTTGCCGACGCCGCCGACGAGCTCACCATGGACCGGTTCCGCACGCACGACCTGGTGGTCGAGGAGAAGCCGGATCTCACACCCGTCACCGAGGCCGACCGCGATGCGGAGCAGATGTTGCGCGAACGCCTGCTGCAGGCGCGAGCGGGCGACGGGATCGTGGGCGAGGAGTACGGCGAGACCGGCGGCGGGCCGCGGCGCTGGATCCTCGACCCGGTCGACGGCACGAAGAGCTACGCGCGGGGCGTACCGATCTGGGCGACGTTGATCGCGCTCGAGGTCGACGGCAGCATGCGCGTGGGGGTTGCGTCGGCGCCCGCGCTCGGGCGCCGGTGGTGGGCGGCGCGGGGCGAGGGCGCGTTCGCGAACGGTGAGCCGATCCGGGTCTCGGGCGTGGGCGCGCTCGAGGACGCCCTGCTCTGCTACACGTCGGGCCCGGCGTTCGACCAGTACGGGCTCGGTGACCAGTTCCGATCGCTCGCGGCTCGGTGCTGGGCGGCCCGGGGCTTCGCCGACTTCTGGGGCCACGTGCTCGTCGCGGAAGGATCGGCCGACGTCGCCGTCGAGCCGGTCATGAACCTCTGGGACAACGCGCCGCTCCAGGTGATCGTGGAAGAGGCCGGGGGCCGTTTCACCGATCTCGACGGTGTGGCCCGTTCGGACGGAGGGAACGCGCTGAGCACCAACGGCCGGCTGCACGACCAGGCGCTGGCGGCGCTGCGGCGGTCGTCGTGAGCGAGGTCACCGTCGGCATCGACATCGGGACGACGTCGGTCAAAGCCGTCGCCGCCGACGCCGACGGGGAGGTGGTGGCCCGGGCTCGGGTGCCCCACGAGCTGCGGGTTCCGGCGCCGGGGCGCCTGGAGCACGCCGCCGCCGCGGCCTGGCGGGCGGGCCCGCGCGCCGCCCTCGATGCCCTCGCCGTCGACGGGAGCGACGTGCGGGGGGTGAGCGTGGCCGCGATGGTGCCGTCGCTCACCGCGGTCGACGACACCGGCACGCCCGTCGCGCCCGGGCTTCTCTACGGGGACGAGCGGGGCCGGACGACGTCGGTGGGGAGCCCGGCCGAGAGCGGCGAGCTGGTCGCCTTCCTGCGCTGGCTGCTGGAGGCGGCACCGGGCGCGCACGGCTACTGGCCCGCGCAGGCGGTGGCGAACCATGCGCTCGCGGGCGCGGCCGTGCTCGACACCGCAACCGCCGCCACGGCCGCCGGTCTCCTCGACTGGAGCACCGGTG
>DASUUL010000361.1:0-3940 GCA_036374115.1 Acidimicrobiia bacterium
GGTCGCCCGGACCCGCCCGAGCGAGCTCCACGCGTCCGGGCTCCTCGACGACATCCGCACGGCGCTCCTCGAGGAGCGCTGGGGCGACGCGGTGGCGGCGTGGATGCGGGCGACCTCGGAGGTGGTCGACGTCTATCCCGACGAGGAGATCGTCACCCACGAGCGCCTCGACCACGACACCGCGTCCATGGAGATCCGTCTCGCCCCGATCTTCGAAGACGACGAGGGGCCGTCATGACGTCGTTCCAGTCCGCGGCGGGGGAGCAGGGCCGCCAGTTCGCGCAGCAGTGCGACCTGCTCCTGGAGCAGAGCGGGTTCCGGCTGGGGCGGGCCGTCGTCCTGCGCGACGTCGGCGTGGAGATCGACCGGGAGGCGGTGAGCCCGGGCGGCCGCACCGTGTGGTTCGAGTACAAGGGCAGCGTGCAGGGCGCCCGCCCCGGGCTCATGCGCACCGACACCCTGAAGAAGGCGATCGCCAACGGCGCCCTGCTCGACGCGCTCCAGGGCCACCCTCCCTACGTCGTGCTCACCTCCCATCTGCCCTCGGGGGGCGCGGCCCTGGCGATGCTGGAGGCGGCGCAGAAGCTCGAGTACTTCCACGACGTCGTCTGCATCTACGACCCCGCGCAGGCGGCTCGCCTCCGCCGGCTCTGACGCCCGCATCCGGATCGCCGTCCGGCCCGCCGTAGCATCGCGGGGTCATGCTCGCGGCGGTCACGTCCGACAACGTCGGCATCCTGGTGGCATTCGGCGGCGGGATCATCTCGTTCCTGTCGCCGTGCGTGTTGCCGATCGTGCCCGGCTACCTGTCGCTCGTCACCGGCGTCTCGGTGGGCGAGCTCCAGGACGGCGACTCCCGGCCGCTGGTGCGGATCGCGGTCAACACAGGCCTGTTCGTCGCCGGGTTCACCCTCGTGTTCACGCTCCTGTTCCTCACCACGACCGCGGTGAGCGACGTGATCTTCGAGAACCAGGAGGTGCTCACTCGGGTCGCCGGCGCCCTCGTGCTCCTGATGGCGCTCTACCTGGCCGGCTCGCAGCTGCTCACGACGCCCCGGATGTACCAGGAGTTCCGGTTCCACCCGCACCTCGAGCGCTTCGGGCCCGTGGCCGCGCCGGTGGCGGGGGCGGCGTTCGGGCTGGCGTGGACGCCCTGCATCGGCCCCGTGCTCGGCTCGGTGCTCACGGTCGCGTCAACCCAGGACGAGACGGCGCGCGGCGCCGCCCTCCTGATCGCCTACTCGCTCGGCCTCGGTGTCCCGTTCCTCGTCACCGGCCTGGCGCTCGGGCGCCTCACCGGCGTGCTCGGCTGGTTCAAACGCCACTCGCGCGGGATCACGCTCGCATCGGCCGCGTTGCTCGGCGTGTTCGGCATCGTCCTCATGCTCGACCGGCTGTGGTGGGTGACGGCGGAGCTCCAGCAGGCCCTCGACGCCGTCGGTCTGGACGCGCTGGTGACGCTGGGCTGACGGGTCAGCGCGCCGGCGGGTGGCGTTCGAACCACGCCGCCAGCGCGGCGATGCCCCGCTCCTGCACCTCGCCGCCGGCCATTGCGGCGATCATGCCGGAGCGCGCCCCCACCCGCCTGAGTAGGCGATAGCGCACCGAGGTCGTCAGGTGATGACGCCCTCGGTGCGCAGGTCGGCGAGCGCGGCGTCGTCGAGACCGAGCTCGGCCCGCAGCACCTCGGCGGTGTGCTCGCCCACTCCCGGCGGCGGTGTCTCGGGGCCCTCGGCCACCTTCGACATCTTCACCGGGTTGCCCGGGACGAGCACCGGTTGCTCGACACCGTCGACGCGGGGGAGCTCCACGAGCATGTGCCGGGCGGCGACGTGCGGGTCCCGCACCACGTCCTCGGCGGCGTTCGACGGCCCCGCCGCCACACCGGCCGCGCACAGCACCTCGCACGCCTCGAGCTTGGTGAGCGTCGACGCCCACTCCTCCACGGCCGGGCGGATCACGTCGTCGGTGTGGTCGCGCCAACCCGCGCGGGTCGCGAACCGGGGGTCGTCGACCCACTCGGGATGGCCGACCAGCTTGGCGAGCCGCTCGAACTGGTGCTCGCGCCCCACCTGGACGATGAACCACCCGTCGGAGGCCTTGAAGCCGCCCATGATGAGCTCGGGGCCGGGGCCGTCGAAATGCACCCCCAGCGACCAGTAGTTCGGCACGATGTCGGCCATCGCCACCATCGAGTCGAGCATGGCGACGTCGATGTACTGGCCCTCGCCGGTTCGGTCGCGGTGGCGCAGGGCCGCCAGCACGCCGATGACCCCGAACAGCGACGTCGAGGTGTCGCCGAGCGCGCCCGCGGGCCCCACGACCGGGGGCTTGTCGCGCTCCCGCTTGTACTCGTAGATGCCCGACATCGCCTCGGCGACGGGTGCGTACGCGGGCCAGCCCGCGTACGGCGACGGGGCGTTGCCGAACCCGGAGATCGACAGGTAGATGACCTGCGGATGGACGGCGGTGACGTCGTCGTAACCGAGACCGAGGCGCGCCATCGTGCCCGACTTGTAGTTCTCCGCGACGACGTCGAAGTGCGGCGCGAGCTCCAACACGAGCTCGCGACCCTTCGGCGACTTGAGGTCGATGCCGATGCTGCGCTTGCCGAGGTTGTTGCGCAGGAACGTCGCACCGGCGCGCCGGCCGTCGGCATCGGTGACCGCGGGCAGCGCACCCCGGCCGGAGTCGCCCTGCGTGGGGTGCTCGACCTTCACCACGTCGGCGCCGAGGCGGGCGAGGAGCTGGGTGCCGAACGGCAGCGCCTGCATCTGCTCGATGGCGAGCACCCGCACGCCGTCGAGCGGCTTTCCGAAGCGGGCCGCGTCTTCGTTGGCGACGTCACCGACTCTCACGGCGGCCCATCGTAGGTGGCACTCGTCTCCGGATCCGTCTCGTGGCCGCGGCCGGCGCCGACCAGCGCGACCACGGCGATCACGACGAGCGGCAGGCCGATCGCGGCGAGGTAGGTGAGCGGATCGATGCCCGCTTCGAGGTGCACGAGATCCGACTCGAGCGCGTCGACGAGCCGGCCCGCGAGCGCCGTGCCCACGAGCGCCCCGAGCACGAGGCCGACGGCGACCGGGACCGCCGTCCGGACGAGCGCGGGCCACGACCAGCCGGGCGTCACGTGGCCCTCCGAGACGGTGAAGCCCACGAGCAGGGCGGTGAGCGCGGCCACGACGACGCCGATCACGAGGAGCGCCACCGTCGTCACCGACAGCAGCGGGCGGGCCCGGGCGGCACCGGCGAGATCGGCGCCGACGGGGACGTACACCTCGACGTCGGAGAGGCGGGTGACCCGGCGCGCGACCGCGTCCAGGTCGGCCCCGGGCTCGGCGCCGAGCGCGGCCGTGTTGAAGAGGCCGCCGGCGAAGGACGTAGCGCCCGTGCCGAGCGCCGCCCGCAGCCCGCCGTTGCTGGTGAAGACGAGGTTCCCGAGCGTGTCGCCGGTGAGCGCGGCGACGGTGGTCGACGCCGCCGGCAGCCCCGACCCCACGATGGTCAGCGACACTCGATCGCCGACGTCGACGTCGAGCAGCTCCGCCAGCGACGCCGCGAGGAGCACGCCGCGGCGCGGCAGTGTGATCGACGCGCCGTCCGGGCCGGTGAAGCGCTGGAGCTCGGTGTCGCGCTCGAACGCCTCCAGGTCGGTGAGGTAGCGGCTGCGCCTCCCGGCGATCACGACCGTGCCCGACGGTGCCGGCTCGGCCAGCGCCACGCCGGGAACGGCGCGGAGCTCGCCGAGCTCCCGGTCGTCCACGGGCGCGGCGAACGCCACCTGGGCGTCGGCTCGCTCGAGGTCGGTCGCGGTGTCGAGCGTGCGGCGGGCGGCGTCGAGCACGCCGGCGGGGGCGATCACGATCGCCACCGCGAGCGCCAAGCCCAGCGCCACCACGAGGGCGCGTGGCCCGTCGCCGCTCACCCCCGCGGCACC
>DASUUL010000362.1:0-3193 GCA_036374115.1 Acidimicrobiia bacterium
GGGACCCACACGACCTGGCCCGCCACCGAGATCGTGTCGCCGTCGCGGCGCAGCTCGATCGTGAACGGCTGGACGACGTGGCGTGACCCGGGGTCACGCCGGACGGCGGGGTGGTCCTGCTCGGCCATCCAGTGCGCCCGGTGGTCGTGCCAGCGGACGGTGTCGCCGCCGCTGATCCGGTGCCATCGGGGTGGCGCCGCCGGGTCGACGGCGGCGGGGACCGGAGCATCGGCGCTGTCGGGAGACTCGTTGAGGTACGCCGCGGGCGACAGCCGGTTCTCGTACACGCCGTCGGGGCCGACCCTGAGGTACGGCTCGTCGTCGTAGCCGAGCACGACGACGTCGGTGTCGGTCGTGTTCACGAGCTCGAGCGACTCGCCGACGTCGACGGCCCGTACCTCGATCCCGGCCGCCGGCGGCGACACCGAATCGACGCGGGTCTGGTAGTTCGTCGGGCCGGCGCCACTGTCGCCGTGGGCGGCGGCGGGCGTCGCCGACCCCGCGATTCCGGCCAGCACGATCGCCAGCCCCGCGAGCACGCGCACCGGTCTCACAGCGCCATGCTCGCGCTCGCGGGCGCGTCAGCCCGTGTCGGCGGCGCGGGCGGCGTCGACGAGCTCGACGCGGGCCCGCGCGACACGCGAGCGAATGGTCCCGACGGCGACGCCGCACACCTCCGCGGCCTCGGCGTAGGAGCAGCCCACGAGCTGGGTCAGCACGAAGGCCTCGCGCCGGTCGTCGTCGAGTGCCTCGACGAGCTCGCCGAGCCCGTGGGTGGCGGCGAGGTCGGGACCCGTCGCCCTCGCCGCCGGCCGTGCGCGCAGGCGCTCCGCCAGCCGTCGCTCGCGCACCCGCCTGCGCACGGCGTCGGCGCAGGCGCGCCGGGCGATCGCCAGCAGCCAGGTGCGCCCGCTCGACTCGCCGCGGAAGCGGGGGAGGGCCCGCCAGGCGCGCACGTAGGTGTCCTGGGTGACGTCGTCGGCGTCGTCCCGCCCGACGAGGTGGCACGCGAGCTGCCACACCTCCGCCTGGCTCCCGCGGATCGCCGACGCGAGCGCCAGGCGGTCGCCCTCCCGTGCCGCCACCAGCAGGCTCGTGAGATCGCTCAAGCCCGATGACCCTATCCACGGGAACCACTCCGCCCCCGGCGGCGACTACCGGGCATGAGCTGTGACGAGATCCGTGAAGCCATCTCTTCGGCCCTCGACGGGGAGGAGCCCGGGGTGCCCGCGGGCGCGGTCGAGGCCCATCTCGCCGACTGCCGGGCGTGCCGCGCCTTCGCCGACGGCGCCCGGTCGCTGCACCGCTCGGTGCGCCTGGCGCCGGCGCCGGTGGTGCCGGACCTGACACCACGCGTGCTGGCGGCGATCGGCGCCGACGACGGGCCCGAGCGCCGCCGGATCCTCGCCCTGCGCATCGCGCTCGCCGTGCTCGGGGCGATCCAGGTCGGGTTGGCCGTCCCCGAGCTCTTCGGGGTCGACGGGGGCCTCGCCGTGCACAGCGCCCGGCACCTCGGGTCCTTCTCCCTCGCCCTCGGGGTGGGCTTCCTGTTCGCGGCGTTGCGCCCGGTCCGGGCCGCCGGTCTGCTCCCGGTGGTCGCGGTCCTCGTGGCGTGCCTCGTCGGTACTTCGGTGCTCGACGTCGCCGCCGGACGGGCGGCTGCCGTCGGGGAGACGAACCACGTCACCGAGGTCGCGGGACTGGTCGCGGCGTGGCTGCTCGTTCGACCCCCGGGCATGCGGCGACCCGCGCCGGCCACCGCATGACTCGGAGGATCGCGTTCGTTCTCATCGGCGCGTTCGCGGTGGTGGTCCTGGGGGCGGCGCCGGCGTACGCGCACGCCGAGCTGGAGTCGACGGAGCCCCAGGCGGGCGGTGTGTACGACGACGCGCCCGGCACGGTGACCCTCCGGTACACCGAACCCGTCGAGGCGTCGCTGGGGGCGGTGCGCCTCTACGACGGGCGGGGCGACCGCCTCGACACCGGTGCCCCGTCACACCCCGGCGGCGACGGCAGCGAGGTGCGCGTCGATCTCCCCGGTCTCGACGACGGCTCGTACGTCGTCACCTGGCGGGTCCTGTCGGCCGACTCGCACCCGGTACGCGGCGCCTTCACCTTCCAGGTCGGTCCCGAGGCGACCACCGACGACATCGAGAGCCTGACGGAGCGGCTGCTGGCGAGCGAGGGCGGCAGCCCGAGCGTCGGCGCCCTGTACGCAGTCGCCCGGTTCGGCGTGTTCGCGTCGCTGGCGCTGCTCGTCGGCGGCGCAGCCTTTCTCGTCGTGGTGTGGCCGCGCGGGCGGGCGTCGGCGCGGGCCGCGCTGCTCGTATGGGCCGGGTGGGTCGGCGCCGTCGTCAGCACGGTGCTGCAGCTCCTCGTGCAGGGCCCCTACGCCGCCGCCCTCGGTCTCGGTGACGTCACCGACGTCGATCTCCTCCGCGAGGTGCTCGACACCCGCGCCGGGCGGGTCTGGGTGGCCCGGCTCGTGCTCCTCGCCGTCGCGTTCGTGCTGCTACGGCGGCTGCTCCCGGGGCGGCGACCCGTGCGCGAGTACCCGCTGAGCGGGGCGTGGACGGGTGCCGCAGTCGTGGCGGGCGCCGCGCTCGTCGCCACCCCCGGGCTCGGCGGCCACGCCGGCAGCGGTGACCTCGTGCCGCTGGCGATCGTCGCCGACACCGCGCACATGGGCGCGGTGTCGCTCTGGCTGGGCGGGCTCGTCCTGCTGTTCGCGGCGTTCCTCCCGGGCGCCGGTGCCGACGAGCTCCGCGGCGCACTGCCGCGTTACTCGCAGCTCGCGCTCGGGTCGGTCGGAGTCATCGTGCTGACCGGTGTGTTCCAGTCGTGGCGCCAGGTCGGGAGCCTGAGCGCGCTTCGCGACACCGACTTCGGCCGCCTGCTCGTCGTCAAGCTCCTCCTCGTCGGTGTGCTCGTCGTCGTGGCCGCGTTCAGCCGCGAGATCGTCAACCGCACCTTCCGGCCCGGGCGCGAGCGCGTCGCAGTCGGGCCGGGCGGCCCCCCTGCCGAGATCGCGGCTGCCGAGACGGCGGCAGTCCCGGGCGAATGGGACGAGGTTCCGCTCGACGACGAGACCGAGGTACGCAACCTTCGGCGCTCGATCGCGCTCGAAGTCGCGATCGCGGTCGTCGTGCTCGTGGTGACCGCCCTGCTCGTGAACACCGCGCCCGGGCGCGCC
>DASUUL010000363.1:0-5334 GCA_036374115.1 Acidimicrobiia bacterium
TCGGGGCGGGGGCGTCGCTGTGCGCGGCGCGGGGCGGCCGATCGGTCGACACCACCATGGGGTACACGCCGCTCGAAGGACTCGTGATGGCCACGCGGTCGGGCACCGTCGATCCCGGCATGGTGCTGTGGCTGATCGAGCACGGCCGCCTGGACGCGAGCGAGGTCCGTGAGGGGCTCGAGCACCGCGCCGGCCTCGCCGGGCTCAGCGGCACCGGCGGCGACATGCGCGACGTGCTGGCGGCGCGCCGCTCCGGCGACGGCGCCGCCACCCTCGCCGTCGACGTGTATCTGCACCGCCTGCGACGCGAGCTGGCGTCCATGGCGGCGGCGCTCGGCGGCGTCGACGTGGTCGCGTTCACCGGTGGGGTGGGCGAGCACAGCGCCGAGGTGCGCGCCGCCGCGATCGCCGGGCTCGGCTTCCTCGGCCTCGCCCTCGATCCCGACGCCAACGCCGCGACCACGGGAGCGGGATCGGGCGATCGCGACCTCACCGGCGCCGGCGCCACCGCGGCCACGGTCGTGGTCACCGCCCGCGAGGACCTCGAGATCACCCGCCAGGTCCGGGCCGTGGTGGGCGCTTGAACCAGGATCCACGGCGAAGTGCCGCTGCAGCCGCTCCGCCCGATCCGGACGCGGTCGTGGCCGAGGTGGGACCGACGATCGACCGGTACCTGAGCGGCGATCTCGCGGGATCCCGCGCCCGGCGCCGGCGCAGCCATCTCGGGATGCGCTCCAACGGGAGGAGCGGCGCGAAGGCCACGCCGAGCAGGGGGTAGGGGAAGAAGATCGCCATCAACGCGAGCACGCCGAGGTGGAACGTCCACGCGCACGCCACCCACGCGAGCGCCCACCGCGGCCGGACGAGGGCGAGGGGCGCGCCGAGCTCGACGGCGAGCGTCGCGACCGCCAGTGGCGGGAAGATCCACGCGTGACCGACGGCCCAGGCCCCGAGGGGCGAGTACGGCGCCCCGAGGGTCGCCTTGCGGAGGTTGTCGTAGGCGACCTGGTCGCGGAGCGTGTCGCCCGCGACCCAGTCCCAGGCGCCGCTCCGGAGCTTCGCCACCCCGGACACCACATACGTGGTCACGGTCACGAGCGCCAGGAGCCGGATGACGAAGGCGGGATCGGGTCGGGGGAGCGCCAGGGCCACCGCGAGCACGATCACCTGCAGCACCAGGAGGTTCTCGGTGTGGAACACCTGGCCCCACGAGTTGCGGTACGTGGTGACGACGAGCAGGAGCAGCGCGAACGCCGGCGCGGTCACCGCGAGCCGGCGGCCGGCGCTGAACGCGACGCCCAGGGGGATCGCGGCGAGCACCAGCGCGCCCCACAGGGCGGGCGCCAGGGGCGACTCCAAGCCTGCGAGCACACCGACCGGCTCGAAGCGGGCCTCGTCGTAGCCGCCCAGCGCGAGGAGTTGCGGGAGCCGCACGAGGAGGTAGCCGGTCGCGAACGCGCCCGCGAGCATCCGGACGAGCCGGAGGCGCTCGGCCATGGCGTCGGGGCCGGGTGCCGCGATCGGCGGCGCGCTCATCGGGCGGGCACCGCGCAGCGGGCGTGCGTCACGACCTCGGCCGGCGACTCCTCGCCGTCGAAGTACCGGATGCTGTCGTAGGTCTCACCCCGTACCTCGACCGCCGCGAGCGATCCACCGGCGACGCGATCCGCGATCTCGGCGCAGAGGCGCGCCTCGGCCCCGGCGCCGATGGCCTGCCAGACGGTGGCGGCCGCGAGGACCACCTCGTCGGTGTCGGCGATCGTCTCCGGGTCGAGGCGGACCACGTTGCCGTCGCCGTCGAGACCCACGGCCGTGGCGACGTCGACCTCCCGGCCACGATCCGCGGCGAACATCGGGTAGGTCGAGAGGGGATAGCCGTCGGGTGCGTCGGGTCGCAGCGCCGGGGCGACGACCACCAGCACCACGGCCGCCGCCAGCAGGGACTGCCACCCACGCCTCACCCCCGGCAGCGTAGGTTCACGGCCGTGCGCGAAGGAGGGTTCGGATTCGCAGGGGAGGCCTCGCGGGCGCTGATGGTGATCGCGCTGATCGCCGTGGTGATGCGCGCCGGCGTGGCGCTCCCCGAGCAGTGCCCCGACGTCGAGCCCGACGAGGCGCGTGAGACCGTCGAGCGCGCCACGGAGTGGTTCGAGCGCAACCAGGCCGACAACGGCCAGTGGACCTACCGCTTCGACCGCGACGAAGACCGCGAGCTCGGCGGCTACGAGATCGTGCGCCACGCCGGCGTCCTCGTCGCCCTGTACCAGGCGGCGAACGCCGGGGTGCCCGGCGCCCTCGAGGTCGCCGACCGGGGCTTCGTGTATGCCGCCGGGAACCTCGTCCAGCACGACGACTGGACCGCGCTCGGCGGCGATGCGAGTGTCGTGCCGACGGGCGCGAGCGCGCTGCTCGTCGCCGCGCTGGTGGAGCGCCGCCTGGCGACCGGCGATGCCGGCTCCGACGACCTGACCCGCAGCCTCGGCCGCTTCCTCCTGGAGCAGGTCGAGCCGTCGGGTGCGGTGCTGGCGGGGTGGGATCCGGCGACCGGGGCGGCGGTCCCCGACGAGTACTCGGTGTTCTTCACCGGCGAGACCGCCTGGGCGCTCGCCCGGCTCGAGCGGACCTATCCCGGCGAGGGGTGGGGCGACGCGGCCCGCCGCGTCACCGACTACCTCCCGGCGCGCGACGACGCCGAGGACCGTTTCCCGCCGACCTCCGACCACTGGGCCGCCTACGCGTACGCGGAGCGGGTCGGCGCGCCCGGCGCGGGGAGCGATGCCCAGGACGCGCACGCGCGGCGCCTTGCCGGCATCTTCGGCGTCCAGGTGCGCGTCGAGTCGCAGCGCTGGGCCGGGGGTTGGGCCGGGCTCGTGCGCCGGGGCCCGGCGAGCGGATCCGGGGTCGGAACGCTGGGCGAGGGGGCGGCGGCGCTCTCACGCCTCGCCGGTGCCGAGGGCGAAGACGTTCCGGGTCTCGACGAGCGCGTCCGTTGCGCCGCCGGGATCCTGGTGGCCCGCCAGACCACGACGTCGGATCCCGACGCCAACGGCGCCTGGTTCACCGGTGGTGTGACCCGCATGGACGACCAGCAGCACGCGGTGTCGGCGCTGCTCGCCGCCGAGCCGATCCTGGCAACCGGTGGTCCCGAGGGGGGAGGAGCCGATCCGCACGGTCTGCTCTGGCTCCTGATCGCGTTCGTGGCCGTCACCAACCCGGCGCGGCTGCCACCGGCTCGGTCGCGAATCGGTGCCGGCCTCGTCGTCGCCCTGGTCACCGGCGCCGCCATCGTGGTTGCGCTGCTCGCCACCCCGCTGCTCGACGCGCTCGACGTCAGCCCGGCCAGCGCCCGGGTGGCGGCGGGGGCAGTCGTCGGCGCGGCGGCGGTGACGGCGCTCGTGCGCGTCCAACCGGCGCTCGACGGCCTGGCGGCCGCGGGCTGGCTCGCACTCGCGCTGGCCGCGGGCGCCGACGACGGCATCGCCCGCACCGCGCTGGCAGCGCTGGTCGCGACGCTGCTCGCCGTGGTGGTGCCCCTCTCGTGGCGGCGGCCGTGGCTCGTCCGGGTGCTCGCCGCGATCGCGGTGCTCGTCGCCGTCGACCTGATCGTCGACGGGGTGCTGGGCGTCTGACGCGACCTCGCCCGAGCTCGGGCCGCGCCCGCGCATCTGTCGTTCCGTGCGTCCGATCGGTGCGCAAAGGCGGCAATCCGGGAGTCTGGATCAGCGCCGAGGTCGGATCACCGAGGCTCATGAGGAAGCTGCCTAACGTGCGGAGATGGACCGCTGTGAGGAGTGTGGATTCGAATACGACCTGAGCCGGGCGCCAGAGGCCGGCCCGGCAATCGTCGATGGAGTAGAAGAATTCGGCGTCCTGCTCAGCAGCGGTCGCACCGATCTGCGAGCCCGGCGAGAGCCGAGCACGTGGTCACCTCTCGAGTACGGGTGCCACTTGCGTGACGTGCTGGTCGTGCAGCGTGAGCGAGTGCTTGCGGCGCGCCGTGTCGATTGCCCATCGTTCGAGCCGATGGGACGCGACGAGCGCGTCGAGCACGACGGCTACGCCGAGCAGGACCCGGCTCGAGTCGCGCTTCAACTCAGCGAGGCTGCGTACATGTTTGCAAATGATCTCTCTCGCCTGGCGCCCGACGACTGGGCTCGGAGCGTCGTGTACAACTATCCGAAGCGGCTCGAACGATCGCTTCGCTGGGTGGCCATGCACACGCTGCACGAGGTGCGTCACCATCTCCTCGACGTTCGCCGTCAGCTCTGAGAGCCACTCGACCGCGAACGCGAATGCTCACCAGCGGGATCTGAGGCCGCGGCCTTGTCCGCGAGGAACACCGCGCCGCCCCGTCGCAACGACCCGGCGACGACGTCAGGAACCCGGCGACGAGGTCGTCCGGGGCATGGCACAGCCAGAAGCCGAGAACCCAAGCGCCCCAGGTCTGGCGTCGTCCGTCCCCCGGGCGAGTGTCACAGGCGAAGGTGGCTATCTCGTCGCTGTAGGTGACCGAGACGAGTCAGGAGTTGCCATGACGGTGTTCGTTGCCGGGGCTTCGGGTGCGCTGGGCGCACAGTTGCTCCCCAAGCTGGTCGCGGCTGGCCACCAGGTTGCGGCCATGACCAGGACGGCGTCGAAGCAGGATGCGTTGCGGGCGTTGGGGGCGCGGCCGGTGGTCGCCGACGCTCTCGATCCCGATGCCGTAGCTGGGGTGGTGGGCGAGGCCGAGCCGGAGGTGATCGTGCATCAGCTCACAGCGTTGTCCGGGACGATGCGGGCGAGGGATATGCGCCACCCCGAGCGCTTCTTCGCGGCGACCAACCGACTGCGTACCGAGGCGACGGACCATCTCTTGGCCGCCGGCCGCGCCGTGGGGGCACGGCGCTTCGTGGCGCAGAGCTTTGCGGGTTGGCGATACGCCCGCACGGGTGGGCCGGTGCAGACCGAGGCCGATCCACTCGATCCGAACCCACCGGCGGCGCTGCGGGCGGGGCTGGCGGCGATCCTCCATCTGGAGCAGGCGGTGACGACGATCGAGTGGGGCGAGGGTCTCGTCTTGCGCTACGGCGCCTTCTACGGTCCGGGGACCTCGATCAGCTCGGCTCCGGATGCCGTGATGGCGGCGCCGATCCGCAAGCGTCGCTTCCCGCTGGTCGGGGACGGTGGTGGCGTCTGGTCGCACGTCCATGTCGAAGACGCCGCGGCGGCGACCGTCGCCGCGGTCGACCACGGCCGGCCGGGTATCTACAACGTCGTCGACGACGACCCCGCGCCCGTGCGGGAGTGGCTGCCGGTGCTGGCGAGCGCGCTGGATGCCAAGCCACCGAGGCGTGT
>DASUUL010000364.1:0-6792 GCA_036374115.1 Acidimicrobiia bacterium
ACCCGCACCGCCGGGTCCGACACGTAGTACTGGAGCGCGGCCGTCTTCTCGGCCGCCGGGTTCTTGGTCCACACGCCGTTGGGCCCGCGGAAGTCGGGGATGCCCGACTCCGTCGAGATGCCCGCGCCCGTGAGCACGACGATGCGTTGGGCGCGCCCGACCCACTCGGCGATGCGCTTCACGTCCCCCGGCACGACCACCAGGGTACGCGGCCGCGTTCACCGCTCAGACTCGAGGCCCTGGGCGCCGGATTCCGGACTCGTAGGCCTCGAGTCTGGGTGGTCGAGCGCGGCTCGTACCGCGCGGGCGACAGCGAGGGGCTCCCTCGTGAGGTCCGCCCACGTGAAGCGCAGGGTGCGCCACCCGGCGAGGGTTGCCTCGTTGTCGCGCCGGCGATCGACGGCGAAGTCCCGTCTGCGCGTGTGCCAGCGCCGGCTGTCGGCCTCGATGATGAGCTTCGCGTCGGGGTACGCGGCGTCGACGCGGCCCGGACCGGGCAGGCGTCCAGGGAACGGGAACTGGAGGCACGGCCGGGAGAGCCCGCCCGTGCGCAGCGCAGCGCAGCAACCGACGCTCGAGCTTCGTCATCGGAGGGACGTATCCGGGCGAATGAGCCGCGAGCGCCATGCGTATCGTGCGCACCCCGGGCTTGCCGCGTCGGGCGACGAGGTCGAAGCACTCGCAGAGCTGCTCGAACCTGACTTGATTCTCGGCGAGCGTCTCCTCGACGACATGAGTGACTCGCCCTCGCCGGCACACGGCCGCGAGGTCGACGAGCGTGCGGGCGACGGTCGTGATGGGCAGACCTCGGAGGGCGGTGACGTGGCCGGGGTCGAGATCGTCGAGCTGGTGCACGGTTGCGCCGGTGCGGAGCCGCCCGGCGCCGTGGCGGACGGTCACCACGACCCGCCCCGGTACGAACGTCGCCAGGCCGTGCATCGCGGCCGCGGCTTCGTGCGACACGACCGCGGGGCGCTTCGTGGCGAGGACCGCGGTGAAGAGTTGGGCCTCCCACGAGGGCGGGTACTCGCGGAGGCGGTACACACCGTCGCCGACCCGGACCCAGCGCCCCGCGGCGACCCTCCGCCGGACCAGGCTCGGCGTTGCGCCGCAATCGAGCGCCTGGCGCCGTGCGAACACGCCGAACTGACGGCCTGCGAGCGCCGCCACGGCGTCGTCGACGAGTCGAGCGGTCATCGCTGCGTGACCCGAGGGCCCTGGGGTCCGGAATCCGGACCCGTGGGCCTCGAGCCTGGGAGGTCAGGCGGCGGGGTCGGCGCCGGCGGCGTCGACCGACTCGCGGTGGCGCTCGTAGGCCCACCGGGCGCTCTCGGCGCAGATCGACGGATGGAATCCGGTGGCGTGGAGGACGCGCTCGGCGTGATCGGGGTCGTCGCCCTGCTCGAGGAGCGTGTACGCCAGCCGGCGGGCGCGCCGGCGGGCCTCGGCCAGGGGCGTCTCGTCGAGGCGGGCCTCGGCCCATTCGGCGTGGGCAACCTGGAGCTCGACGGGCAGGCGCCGGACGTGGCGACGGTTGATCGGCGGCAGGTTGCGTCGCACCGCCACCGTCCCTCGCCCGTCGTCGCAGGCGAGGTCGAACTGCCCGAGACGAGTCAGGGTGCGCACGATGGGCGAGCTGGTGCCCTCCCGGTGGCCGAGCCCGAGGGCCTGGGACGTGTCGGCGACCGTGAGCTCGACGCCGTCGGGGCGCAGGTCGAAACGGCTCGCGAGGTGGCGGAGCAGGAGGAGGGCGGTGGGCCCGAGGGTGGGGAGCCAGAAGGTCTCGACGTAGAGCGAACGGGGGTCGTGGCCGAGCGTGTCGATGATGGGGTCGGGCCACGGCTTGATCGTGAGGGTGGCTGCCATGGGTGCTTCCTCCGCCAGGGTGGGGCGCCCGTGGGGGCGCCGGGGTCCGAGGTGCGGGGAAGTGCCGGTGGTGTGACGGTGACAGAGTGTATGAAGTTGCCCTGAACCGAGTCAACCGCCACTCTCGCGCCACCGCAGCGGCGGCGGGTCGGGCCGCCAGCCGACCCGCTCGGCAGGGCGCTCGCCGAGCTCGGGGGCGCTGGTGGGGGCGGCGAAGAGGTAGCCCTGGGCGAGCTCGCAGCCCAGCGTGCGCAGCTCGGCGAGCTGGGCGTGCGACTCGACGCCCTCGGCGATGGCGGTGAGCCCGAGCGAATGGGCCAGGCTGACGCACGCGGTGGCGATGACGGTGTCCTCGGCATCGCGCCCGAGACCGTCCACGAAGGTCCGGTCGACCTTGAGCGCCTCCACGGGGAAGCGCTTGAGGTAGCTCAGCGACGAGTACCCGGTACCGAAGTCGTCGACGGCGATGTGCACGCCCTGCTCCTGGAGTGCCTCGAGGGTCCCGATGGCCGACTCGGCGTCGTGCATGAGGGTGGTCTCCGTGATCTCGAGCCACACGGAGTCGGGGTGGACGCCGGTCTCGGCGATGATCCGCGCCACCTGCGCCGGCAGCGTCGGCTCGGCCAGCTGGCGGGGCGAGAGGTTCACGCTGATCGTGAGCGGCGCCTGCCCCCGGTGGACCTCCTGCCAGCGCGCCGCCTGCCGGCACGCCTCCTCGAGCACCCAGGCGCCGATCGGGACGATGAGGCCCGTCGATTCCGCGCGTGCGATGAACTCGCCCGGGGGCACCAGGCCGCGCTCCGGATGGCGCCACCGCAGCAAGGCCTCGAAGCCTGTCACTGCGCCGGCTTCGAGATCGACCACCGGCTGGAAGTGCACCTCGAACTCACCGCGCTCGAGCGCGCGGTGGAGCGCGTTGCCGGTGCGGAGGTGGTCGACGGCGTTCTCCCGGCTGCGCGGATCGAAGACCTCGCAACGCGCCCGCCCGTGCTCCTTGGCCCGGTTCATCGCGGCGTCGGCATCGCGCAGCAGGGCGGCCCCGCTGTCGTGGCCGTTCGACAGGGCGATGCCCACGCTGGCGGTCACGAAGACCTCCGCCTCGGCTTCGCCGTCGTGGAGCGTGACCGGGAGCTTGATCGCCGTCCCCAGCCGTCCGGCGAGGTCGCGGGCGCCGGCTCGTCGGGGACGCCTTCGCCGAGCACCATGAACTCGTCGCCGCCGAAGCGTCCCACGGTGCCGCCGGGGCCGGCGACGCTGAGCAGGCGCCGGCCGATCTCGTGGAGCAGCCGGTCGCCGGCGGCGTGGCCGAGACCGTCGTTGACGACCTTGAAGTGGTCGAGGTCGAGGAACAGCACGGCGACGCGCTCGTCGTGCCCGCGGGGCCGATCGAGCGCGGCCCGCACGCGGTCCATGAAGCGCTCGCGATTGGCCAGGCCCGTGAGCGGATCGTGGGCGGCCTGATGGGCGAGGCGCCGCTCGGCGCGCAGCAGGAGCCCCCCGAGCACGAGCGTGAGCGCGCCGAGCACGACCGCGGCGACTCGGCCGGCGGTGCTGTCCCATCGGGCGACGACCACTCCGAGTAGGAGGGCGACCACACCCGCCGCGAGGAGCCAGAGCCCCTGGGCCGGGTGGCGGAGGCGGCGACGCCGGCGCGTCGCCCCTTCGTTGTGTCGGTTCATTGGGTGTCCCGTCGAGCCCGTAGGCCTGGCGTCAACACTCCGCCCAAGGAGCGTGGCGAATCTACTGCGCCGAGGTGCGAAACGCGCGGAGCATCTCTTGCGCCGCAGCGGTCGGGCTCACCGAGCCCTCCGCGACACCGCGCTCCAAACGCTCGGCGAGCTCACGCACGCGCGTGTCGCGGCGAAGCGCGTCGAGCAGGCTCTCGGACACCTCGGCCCACATCCACTCCTGCGCTTGATCGGCGCGGCGGCGGGCCAGCGCACCCGACTTCTCGAGCTCGTGTCGGAACTCCTCGACCGCCTGCCACAGCTCGTCGACGCCGCGGCCCTCGAGTGCCGAGACCAGCAGGACGCGCGGCATCCACCCCGGCGTATGCGGCCGCACGAGGTGGAGCGCGCTCGCGTAGTCGGCGGCGACGTGCTCGGCGGCAGCGGCGAGCTCACCGTCGGCCTTGTTCACCACGACGAGGTCGGCCAGCTCGACCACGCCGCGCTTGATGCCCTGGAGCTCGTCGCCGGCCCCGGGCGCGAGCACGAGGACGAAGAGGTCGACCATCCCCGCGACCGCGACCTCCGACTGGCCGACCCCGACGGTCTCGACCAGCACGACGTCGAAGCCGGCGGCCTCGCAGACCAGCATGGCCTCGCGCGTGCGGCGGGCGACACCGCCGAGCGTGCCACCGGTCGGCGAGGGGCGCACGAACGCCGAGTCGCGCCGGGTGAGCTCGCCCATGCGGGTCTTGTCGCCGAGGATCGACCCGCCGGTGCGCGTGCTCGAAGGGTCGACCGCGAGCACGGCCACGCGGTGGCCGTCGTCGGTCAGGTGCAGGCCGAGCGCCTCGATGAAGGTCGACTTGCCCGCGCCGGGCGTGCCGGAGATGCCGATGCGGATGGCCTTCCCGGTCTCGGGCAACAGCTCGTCGAGCAGCGCCGTCGCCTCGGCGCGGTGGTCGTCCCGGGTCGACTCCACGAGCGTGATGGCCCGGGCCAGCGCCCGCCGGTCACCTGCCAGCACCTGCTGGGCGAGCTCGCTCATTCCTCGATGCGTGCATGATGCGCAATGGTTACGCACGACGCACGCATCATGCGCCGCGTTTGCGCAGGAGGTCGAGGATCTCGGCGGCGGCGCGGGGGATGTTCGTGCCGGGGCCGTAGACGGCGCTCACGCCGGCCTCGAGGAGGAAGTCGTAGTCGTGCGGGGGGATCACGCCGCCGCACACGACGAGGATGTCGTCACCCCCGCGCTTGCGCAGCTCGGCGACGAGCTCGGGCACGAGCGTCTTGTGCCCCGCCGCCTGGCTCGACACGCCGACGACGTGCACGTCGTTCTCGACCGCGTCGCGTGCGGCCTCCTCGGGCGTCTGGAACAGCGGGCCCACGTCGACGTCGAAGCCGATGTCGGCGAACGCGGTGGCGATGACCTTGGCGCCGCGGTCGTGACCGTCCTGGCCGAGCTTCACAACCAGCATCCTCGGGCGCCGGCCCTCGCGCTCGGCGAACTCGTCGATCTCGGCGCGGACGCGTTGGTAGCCCTCGTCACCCTCGTAGGCGGCGCCGTACACGCCGCTGATGCTACGGACGGTCGCCCGGTGGCGCGAGAACACCTGCTCCAGCGCGTCCGAGATCTCGCCGACGGTCGCCCGGGCCCGGGTCGCCTCGACCGCGAGCTCGAGCAGATTGGCGTCGCCCTTCGCGCCCTCGGTGAGGCGAGCCAGGGCCTCCGTGCAGCGCTCCTGGTCGCGGGTCGCGCGCACCCGGCGCAACCGCTCGATCTGACCGTGCCGCACCTCGGTGTTGTCGACGTCGCGGAGGTCGAAGTCGTTGCTCTCCGACTCCAGGCGGTACTTGTTGACGCCGACGACGACCTCCTCGGCGCGGTCGATGCGCGCCTGGCGGCGAGCGGCGCTCTCCTCGATGCGCAGCTTCGGCATGCCCGACTCGACGGCCTTGGTCATCCCGCCGAGCTCCTCGACCTCCTGGATCAGGTTCCACGCCTCGTGCGCGAGCGAGTGCGTGAGGGCCTCGACGTAGTAGCTGCCCCCGAGTGGGTCGACGACGTTCGTGACGCCGGTCTCCTCGGCGAGGATCAACTGGGTGTTGCGGGCGATGCGGGCCGAGTGGTCGGTGGGCAATGCGAGCGCCTCGTCGAAGGAGTTGGTGTGAAGGCTCTGGGTGCCGCCGAGCACCGCTGCCATCGCCTCGAACGCCGTGCGCACGACGTTGTTGTACGGATCCTGCTCCGTCAGTGAGACCCCCGACGTCTGGCAGTGCGTCCGCAGCATCAGCGAGGCGGGCTTCCGAGGCTCGAAGTCGCGCATCACGCGCGACCAGAGCAGGCGGGCGGCCCGCAGCTTGGCGATCTCCATGAAGAAGTTCATGCCGATCGCGAAGAAGAAGGACAGCCGGCCGGCGAACGTGTCGACGTCGAGACCGCGTGACGTCGCCGCCCGCACGTACTCGAGACCGTCGGCGATCGTGAACGCCAGCTCCTGCACCGCGGTCGCTCCGGCCTCCTGCATGTGGTAGCCGGAGATCGAGATCGAGTTGAAGCGCGGCATCTCCTTCGCCGTGTACTCGATGATGTCGGCGACGATCCGCATGCTCGGTTCGGGCGGGTAGATGTAGGTGTTGCGGACCATGAACTCCTTGAGGATGTCGTTCTGGATCGTCCCCGCGAGCTGATCGTGGGAGACGCCCTGCTCCTCGCCGGCGACGATGTAGCCCGCGAGTACCGGGAGCACCGCACCGTTCATGGTCATCGAGACCGTCATCTGGTCGAGGGGGATGCCGTCGAAGAGGATCTTCATGTCCTCGACCGAGTCGATGGCGACGCCGGCCTTGCCAACGTCGCCCTCCACCCGCGGGTGATCCGAGTCGTAACCGCGATGCGTCGCCAGATCGAAGGCGACCGACAGGCCGGTCTGCCCCGCCGCCAGGTTGCGGCGGAAGAACGCGTTCGACTCCTCCGCCGTCGAGAACCCGGCGTACTGGCGGATCGTCCACGGCTGCCGCAGGTACATCGTCGAGTACGGTCCGCGCAGGAACGGCGCGATCCCCGCCGCGTAGTCGAGGTGCTCGACCCCCTCGAGATCCGCCGCCGCATAGCAGTTTCTGATCACAATTCCTTCGGCCGTCTGGACACCTTCGGAAGTAACCTCGGAAGCAACCTCGGAAGTAACTTCGGAAGCAACTTCGGGAGCGGCATCCGGAGTCGGGGCGGCGACGCGGGGGCGGACGGCGGCAGCGA
>DASUUL010000365.1:0-5386 GCA_036374115.1 Acidimicrobiia bacterium
TCTGCGAGCGGCCTACGAGCAGGGCTGACGCCCTACACTCGGGTCGCCCGCGCTCGTAGCTCAATGGATAGAGCATCTGACTACGGATCAGAAGGTTGGGGGTTCGAGTCCCTCCGAGCGCGCCACGTTCGCCCAGGTCAGAGCGCTACTGCTCGCTAGCGTCGACGAGGGCAACCTCGTCGTGCTGACACGCTGACGAAACGGCGCGGGTTCTTTGAGCAGCGAGCACTTCGCGGTCGCCGGTGCGCGTGACGCCGGTGGCGACCACGATCGCTTTGGACACGATCCGCCCGCCGGTGCGGGCCTTGACGTAGGTACGTCGCAGAACACGTACGGGAACCCGACATGGCCCGGCGGCCGAGTGCGGAACGTCTCCAGAGGCTCGTCGCGCTCGCCGCAGGGGCTCGAGTCGAGGTCATTTCGCAG
The DNA here is from genome assembly GCA_036374115.1 of Acidimicrobiia bacterium. Lineage (GTDB taxonomy): Bacteria > Actinomycetota > Acidimicrobiia > IMCC26256 > JACDBD01 > JACDBD01. The sequence goes on from DASUUL010000365.1 coordinate 427, forward strand.
GCGTCGCCGTGCCCGACCTCGGGTAGAGCCAGGGCGTGGGGACGCTGCACGAGCACAACCCGTCGCTCTGGGCCTCGGACGCAGGCGGCGAGACCTACCCGTCGCTGGAGGGCGACCGTCGCTGCGACGTCGTCGTAGTGGGCGCCGGCATCGCCGGCCTCACCCTGGCGCGTCTGCTCGTCGACGCCGGCACTGACGTAGTCGTGATCGACGCCGGGCCCGTGTGCGCCGGCGCGACCGGGTACACGACCGCGAAGGTCACCGCGCTCCACCGTCTCGTCTACCGCGAGCTCGTGGACCGCCACGGCGAGGAGCGAGCGCGGGCGTACGCCGAGGCGAACCAGGCGGCGGTGGAGCAGGTGGCCGCGATCGCCGCCGGCGACGGCATCGACTGCGACCTCGCGCGTGCGCCTGCCCTGACCTACACCCAACGGAACGAGCACGTCGCCGACATCGAGGCCGAGGCGGCGGCCGCGCAGCGGCTCGGGCTTCCCGTCGAGGTCACCACCGACTCCACACTGCCGTACCCGATCGAAGCGGCGGTGCGTCTCGCCGGTCAGCTCCACTTCCACCCCCGCCGTTACTGCCTTGGGCTGGCCGGCGCGATCGCGGCTCGCGGCGGCGCCGTCCACGAGCAGACGCGCGCCCGCGACGTGACCACAGGGAGCAGCGGCGTGGCCGTCTCGATCGGTGACGCAACCATCACCGCCGACCGGGTCGTGCTCGCCAGCCACCTCCCCTTCCTCGACCGCGGCGGCTTCTTCGCCCGCGCGCATCCGCAGCGGTCGTACGCCCTCGCGGCCCGCCTGCGGGGACCGGCGCCGGCGGAGATGGTCATCAGCGCGGAGGAACCGACCCGCTCCGTCCGCCCGGCTCCGGGGGATCGCGTCATCGTGGGCGGCGAGGGCCACAAGACCGGTCACGATCCCGACACACCGAGGCGGTACGCCGCGCTCGAGGCGTGGACGCAGGCGGTCTTCGACGTGGAGACGATCGACTACGGCTGGTCGACGCAGGACTACGAGACCGTGGACGGGATGCCCTATGTGGGGCGCCTCACGCGCCGTGACGACCGCGTGCTCGTGGCCACCGGCTTCCGCAAGTGGGGAATGACCAACGGCACCGCCGCCGCGCACCTGCTCGCCGACACCCTCCTCGGCCGGGACAACCCGTGGGCGGATGCCTTCGACGCCACCCGCCTCGCCCCCCGCGCCTCGATCGCCGAGCTCGTGCGCGCCAACGCCGACGTGGCCCGCCGCTTCGTCGGCGATCGGGTGGCGACGCTCCGGGCGCGGCCCGCCGCCGCCCTCCGCGCGGGTGAGGGTGGCGTCGTGCGCCACGACGGCACGAATATCGCCGCCTTCCGCGACGACGCCCGCACCCTGCACGCGGTCTCGGCCACGTGCACCCACCTCGGCTGCCGGGTGACCTTCAATCCCGCCGAGCGCAGCTGGGACTGCCCCTGCCACGGCTCCCGCTTCGACGTGGAAGGTCGCGTCCTCGAGGGGCCGGCGGTCAGGGACCTGACCCCGGAATCGTGAGCTCAGAGCCGTTCTGACGTCACTTCTGGTCCTCACAGCGGCAAGGTGACGCCAAGACGGAGAGGTGGTCAGAGCGGCGGGCGTTCTGGAGGTGGTCGCTGAACTGGATGGAGATCCGGCCGCGAGTCGACGTCCAGTCGGGCACGCTCACCGTCAGACCCGTCCCCGCTCGCCCCGAGATGGTGTTGTCGGGCATGCCCGACCCGGATGCGGGGAGAAGAGGTCGGCGCCCGACGAGGAACGGCAGGCTAGCGACGCGCTTCATCGGTGCCAAGAGATCCGTCTCGCGTCGCGGGGACCCACGTGGGTGTTTCCTGCCGTCACGCGGCCGGCGCGCTCGCGACCCAGCCGAGGTCGTAGTCGCGGATCGCGACGCCGGTGAAGCCGGCACGGCGGAGGCGGCCCTCCAGCCCCTCGGGGTCGATGGGGTTGTAGGTGTCACCTTCGTGGAAGGCGTCGAGCTCGTCACGGGGCGCGGCGTCGGCCGCCACGAACAGCCCGCCGGGGCGGAGCACGCGTGCGAGCTCGGCGAAGATCCGGTCCTGCAGGTCGGCGGTGGGGACGTGGTGGAGCATGTTGAACGACGTGCCGCCGCTGAAGCGCCCGTCGGGGAGGTCGAGCACGCTCGCGTCGGCGCGGACCACCGTCACGTTGGTGCCGGCGAGCCGCTCGGCGAGTGCGTCTGCCAGCGCAGTGTCGATCTCGACGGCGGTGAGGCGCTCGACTCGGTGACGCAACACGTCGGTGGTGAAGCCGGGTCCCGGCCCGATCTCGATCACGTCGTCGCCGAGGTCGTGGTCGGCGAGCGCGGCCGGCAGCACGAGCTCCTCGACCATCTGGCGCCAGTCCGGGCTGGCGCAGAACTCGAGGTGGGCGGCGTTCACGACCCGATCCTACGGATCCCGCCCGGGCGCCCGCTCGGCTCGTGTCCGCCGACGACTCGCTCACGTGGCGTGAGCGGGCTCGGCCGAGGACCACGGCCGGGTTCGCGGCGGGGCGATGAGTTCGGTGCCGATACACCGTCTCAGTGGCGACAATACGGCTCCGAGCCCATCCGGGAGGATCCCATGGCCTTCTACCCGTACCTGAACTTCGGCGGCAATTGCCGCGACGCCCTCACCCGTTACCAGGAGATCTTCGGCGGCGAGCTCGTCCTGCTGCCCTTCTCGGAGATGCCCTCGGGGGAGGAGGCGGTGCCCGCCGACCAGGCCGATCTGATCATGCACGGCGCGTTGACCTTGGACGACGACCTCCTGATGGCCTCCGACGACCCGAGCGGGGACTTCGCCTCGGTACGGGGGATCTACATCAACTACTCCGTCGCCGACGTCGCCGAGGCCGAGCGGGTCTTCGGGGCGCTGGCCCAGGGCGGAGAGGTGACGATGCCGCTGGCCGAGACGTTCTGGTCGCCGAAGTTCGGCATGTGCGTGGACCGCTTCGGTATCCCGTGGATGGTCAACGCCGAAGCACCGGACGCGTCCTCGTGACCGCGGCCACGCTTCGCGCCGCGGCCCTAGGCTCCGCCGGGTATGGGGGCGCCCGCAGCGGACGTTGACCAGGTGCTGGTCGTCGGAGCAGGGCCCACCGGGCTCCTGCTCGCGGCGGAGCTCGAGCGGCGCGGCGTGGGCTGCCTCCTGATCGACGCGCACGACGCGCCCGCGGGGTGGGACCGGGCGACGGTGATCCACGCCCGCTCCCTCGAGGTGTTCGAGTCGCTGGGCGTGGTCGACCGGTTCCTCGCCGCCGGCGTGCGCGTCAGGGGCGTGCGCTTCCACTCGAACGGCGAAGTGCTCGGCGAGCTCGAGCATCGTGGTTCGGGCAGCCGCTACGGCTTCGAGCTCGGGGTCTCCGAGGAGGTCACCGAGGCGGTCCTCACCGAGCACCTCGAGGCGCAGGGCGGCTCCGTGACCCGCTCGACCCGGCTGGTCGGTGTCGCGCCCGAGGCCACCGGGGTGACCGCGACCGTCGAGAGCGGCGGTCGGCGCCGCGACGTACCGGTCGCCTGGGTCGTCGGCTGCGACGGGTTCCACAGCACCACCCGCGAGCTCGCCGGCATCGGGTACGACGGTCACGACATCGCCGCGCCCTGGGCGGTGTTCGACTGCACCCTGGAAGGGTGGGATCAGCCCTACGACGTGAACCCCGCGTACCTGGACCGGCCCTCCCTCACCCTCACCGCCCTCCCCGGCCGCCGCTGGCGCGCGTACCTGCGCCCGACGTCCGAGTCGAGCGACCTCGTCGCCGAGGCGACCGGCGTCCTCCGGCACTACGAGCCCGGGGTGTCGGTCACCGACGTCGAGCACCCGGCGCGGTTCCACTGCCATACGAAGGTCGCCCGTCGGTACCGCGCCGGGCGCATCCTCCTGGCCGGCGACGCCGCCCACGTGTGCAGCCCGAACCAGGGCCACGGCATGAACACCGGCATCCAGGACGCGTACAACCTGGCATGGAAGCTCGCGCTCGTGTGCGACGGTCACGCCGGCACCGCGCTCCTCGACAGCTACGAGGCCGAGCGGCGACCGGTCGCGATCGCGGTCGGCCGCTCGGGCGACGAGGTGGAGGAGAGCGCCGGGCTCCGCGACCCGGGGGCGCGGGCGGCACGCGACCGGGCCATCCGGGCCGTCTACGCCGATCCGCGCTCGGCGCAGCACGAAGCGGTCGCCGGCGCCGAGCTCGACGTGAGCTACGCCGGCTCGCCGATCGTGAGTGGTGACGGCAACGGGCACCTCGGCCCCGGCGAGCGCCTGCCCGAGACGGAACCCGTCCGGCTGCGCAACGGCGACGTGTGCCGCCTCCACGAGCTCGCGCGCCGCCCCGGCCACACCGTGCTCGTCCTCGGCCGCGCCGGGCACGGCGAGCGCGTCGCGGCCACCGCCGGCGACGTCCATGCCGCCGTCGACCGGTCGCCCGTCGCCGACGCCGTCGTCGCCCTCAGCGGCGACGACGACGCTCCCGACCCGGTCGGGAACCTCGGTCCCGCGGTCACCGACCAGCTCGGCATCGAGACGATCACGATTCTCCTCATCCGGCCCGACCGGTTCGTCGGCTTCCGCAGCGACCACGCCGACGTGCCGGCGCTCTCGGGCGCCCTGTCCGCGCTCCTGCGCTGACCCCGAGCAGCCGGGCCCCTGCGCCGGGCGACGCGACTACCCCAGAATGGGGTGCCCGCTCGCCGATGTGAGGAGCGCCCATGTGTCAGGACCACGGCCACGTGCACGTGCCCGCCGTGGAGGCCGTCCCCGCCGACGCCGAGTGGAACGGTGAGGTGCTGCCACTCGAGCCCGTCGACGCCGTGTCGGTGCTCACGGTGTGCGACAACACCGTCGACATCCTCCTGCTCGACGAGGGCCCGGCGAAGCGCCTTCCCCTCGCCGGCGCGCTCACCGGCGGGGCGGTGCCGCTGCTCGAGGCCCGCGCCC
>DASUUL010000366.1:0-9593 GCA_036374115.1 Acidimicrobiia bacterium
TGGCGCGGGAGGCGAGCGCCACCGCGACGAAGGGGTCGCCGACGAGGTTCTGGGAGTCGGTGAACGTGATGCCGTCCCAGCCGGCTTCCTCGGCCCGTTGGGCCTGGTGTTCGACGGTCCCCGTCTCGGGGATGCGCGTCGCCCACAGCTCCATCCCGGCGGTCCCCCTACGCGTCGGTTACCCCGAGGCTAGGCCGATCAACGCGTGCTGACCCACGAGCGTCACCGTGGTGGGTGGGGGCATCCTCCGCGACGAGGATCGGTCGCGGAGGCCTCGCGCTACCCTTTCGCGACGATCGGCAGCAGTTCTGTCGAGGATCATTTGGTCGCAGGCGAGTGATTGGGAGCGCATGGCCGGCACCGCGGCGCGCAACGGCCGCCACGAGGTGGTGGTCGTCGGTGCCGGCCCGGTCGGGCTCACCGCCGCCCTCGCCGTCCGCGCACGCGGCCTCCCCGTGACCGTCCTCGAGGGGGGAGCCGAAGGTCGGCAGCGTCCCGGGAGCCGGGCGATCTACTACCACCGCCAGACGCTGGAGCGGTGGGGCTCGATCTGCGCCGGCCTCGACTCCGAGATCGCCCGCCACGGCATCACCTGGTCGACCAAGCAGACGTACTGGCGGGGCCGGCTCGTCTACGACAAGACGTACCCGCCGCCCGATCCGTCGGCGCTACCCCCCTTCACCAGCCTGGCGCAGGTGGCGACGGAGCAGCTCCTGCTCGACGCGTGCAAGGCCGCGGGCGTCGACTTCGTGTGGGAGCGCGAGGTCGCCGACCTCGACTCGACGCCCGACGGCGTGGAGCTGCGGACGGCGGACGGCCGAGTGCTCGACGCCGCATTCGTCGTCGCGGCCGACGGCGCCCGCTCGGCCGTGCGCGCCGGGCTCGGCATCGCACTCTCGGGCAGCCGCTCCGAGAACCACTTCGTCATCGTCGACGTCGCCGATCCCGACGGAGCCCTCCGACCGGCACGGATCTTCCACTACGAGCACCCCGCGGTCGAAGGTCGCAACGTGCTGCTCGTGCCGTTCGCGGGCGGGTGGCGCGCCGATCTCCAGTGCCGCCCGACCGACGACCCCGAGCGCTTCAACGACGAGGACGGCGTGCGCCGCTGGATCGGCCAGGTCATGCCCCCGGCCTACGCCGAATCGGTGACGTGGGTCTCCACTTACCAGTTCCTTCAAGCGGTCGCGGACCGCTTCGCCGACGAGCACCGCCGGGTGCTCCTGGTCGGGGAGGCCGCGCACCTCTTCGCGCCGTTCGGCGCGCGCGGCCTCAACTCCGGCGTGCCGGACGCGATCGCCGCCGCCGACGCGATCGCCCGGGCGCGTACCGCGGGCGATCGGGGCGCAGCGCAGCACGCGATCGACGAGTTCGCGGAGACGCGCCGCACGGCCGCCGAGTACAACCGCGCGGCGGCGGCCACGGCGCTGCGCCACATGCAGGCACGAGGTCCGGCGATTCGCGCGCGGCGCTTCGTGGCGGCGCAGCTGGCTCGTCGCAGCGAACGTGCCGGGAAGTGGCTCGATTCGGCGCCGTACGGGCCGCGGGCCCGCCAGGGTGCGGCGGAGTCGATCTACTGACGGTCGGGCGACGTCAGAGCCAGCTCGGGACGGCGGGGAGAACCCCGCGTCCTGGCGCGGACAAGACAGCGCCGTCGCTTCGGCCGAGCAGCCAGGCGAGGAGCGCGCCGGCGCCGCCCTCCACGACGACCTCATCGGCGTCGGGCGGCCCGATCGACCACGTACGGCCGGTGTCGGTTGCCACGAGCTCGATCGCGCCGCAGTCGGGCCGGGCGGTGAAGGTTGCGGTGACCTCGGTGAGGAACGCTTCCACGAACGACGGTGGCAGGTCCGCGAACGACGCCCCCGCGTCGAGGTCGACCGCGTGCACCCACACCTCACGGGCGCGCATCCACGGGACCTCGGCGGCGGCGATCGGCCGGCCTGCGCGGGTGCGAACCTCGGCCCGCCACGCCTCGGCGGGGAGCGAGGCGACGGCGGCGGCGAATCGGCGCTGCGCGTCCTCGAGGTCGGCGCGCAGCACAGCCGCCGGGCGCGTCGCGCCTTCCTCGATGTCGGCCTCGCGCTGCTCGCCGCTCTCGTACATCTGGGTCTCGACGCCGGTGCGCGCCCAGGTCAGGAGGTTGCCCAGCGCGTCGGCATTGCGAGCCACGTGGGCCACGACGTGGGCGCGGGTCCAGCGCGGCAGCGCCGCCGGAGCGTGGAAGTCGTCGTCGGCCAGCTGCCCGACCCGAGCGTCGAAGAACCGCGTTCCCTCGTGCATCCACGCGAGCCGGGTGTCGAGGAGCCCGCGCTCGCGCGGCTGGTGGGACTGTGCGCTCACGGCCCACCGAACGTAGGTATCGGCCGGCTGACCGTCAAGAGTGGTCCTCGGACATGTCGTATGACAGAACGCTTGACGAACGGAGCATGATCGTAGAGTATCGGCCCCCGCGCACCGGCAGGGAGGCGACCGCGATGAGTCCGCCGTTTCGGGCCGATCACGTCGGCAGCCTGCTCCGCCCGCGCTCGCTGAAGGACGCCTTCCGCGCCCACGAGCACGGCGAGCTCGACGACGACGGCCTGAGATGCGCGCAGGACGAGGCCATCCGCGACGCCGTGCGGTTGCAGGAGGACGTCGGACTGCACTCGATCACCGACGGCGAGTTCCGTCGCGCGTGGTACTACGGCCACTTCGTCGACGCGGTCGAGGGTCTGCGACCGGAGCTCGCCACCTTCGAGTTCCGCGACGACCGCGGTGACCGCCTGAGCTTCACCGGGACCCAGAACGAAGGCCGGCTCCGTCGCACGCGCCCGATCTCCACGGGCGAGTTCGAGTTCCTGAAGGCGGTGACCACCGAGACCCCGAAGATCACGATGCCGTCGCCGTCGACCATGCACTTCTGGCGCGGGCCCCAGTCGATCGACTCGTCGGTCTACCCGACGCTCGCCGCGTTCTTCGCCGACCTCGTGGGGATCTTCCGGGCGGAGATCGGCGAGCTGGCCGACCGGGGCGCTCGCTACATCCAGATGGACGAGGTCGCGCTGGCGATGTTGTGCGATCCCGACGTGCGCGCGGCGGTGGCGGCGCGTGGCGAGGATGCCGGCCGGCTCGTGGAGACCTACCTCGCGGCGACGAACGACGCGCTCGGGAGCCGGCCCGATTCCGTCACGGCCACCTTCCACCTGTGTCGCGGGAACTACAAGGGCCACTGGCTCGCGAGCGGTGGCTACGAGCCGGTGGCCGAGCAGGTCTTCGGCGGCCTCTCCGTCGACGGGTTGTTCCTCGAGTTCGATTCGGAACGCGCCGGTGACTTCGCGCCCCTCCGGTTCGTGCCCGAGGGCGTCGACGTCGTGCTGGGCCTCGTGAGCTCCAAGTCGCCCCGGCTCGAGGACGCCGACGGGCTCGTGCGCCGGATCGAGGACGCCGCCGCCTTCGTACCGGTCGACCGCCTCGCCCTCTCGCCGCAGTGCGGCTTCGCCAGCACCGCCGGCGGCAACCCGTTGACCGAGGACGACGAGAGGCGCAAGCTGGCCCTCGTCGTCGAGATCGCCGAGCGCGTCTGGGGGCGGTGAGCGCTCAGCCGGCGGCGGGTTCCTGCCGGCACGGGTTGCGGCATTCGCCGATGCCCTCGATGCGGGTGACGACGACGCTCCCGTCCGTGAGGTAGCGCGGGGGTGTGCGGGCGTGCCCGACACCACCGGGAGTCCCCGTGGCGATCACGTCGCCGGGCTCGAGCGTCACGATGTCGGAGATGTACGACACCAGCTCGGCCGGGCCGAAGACGAGATCCGAGGTCACCGCCTTCTGGACGAGCTCACCGTCGATCTCGCACGTGATCTCGAACCCGTCGACGCCCGCCGTCTCGTCGGTGGTCACGAGCTCGGGTCCCAACGGAGTGCTCGACTCGAAGGTCTTGCCCTGGAGCCACTGCAACGTGCGGTTCTGGTAGTCGCGCACGCTCACGTCGTTGAGGACGGAGTAGCCGGCAACGAGCTCCCGAGCCTCGTCGGGTGAGACGTGACGCGCCCGGCCCCCGACGATCACGGCCAGCTCGGCCTCCCAGTCGACCTGCGCCGAGACGCGCGGGAGGACGATCTCGTCGTGCGCACCGACCAGCGACAACGCGTACTTCGCGAACAACGTCGGGTGCGCCGGCAGCTCACGACCCATCTCGAGGATGTGGTTCCGATAGTTGAGCCCGACGCAGATGATCTTCGGCGGCCGCAACACCAGCGGTGCGTAGTCGAGCCGGTCGACCGGGTGCCGCGCACCGTCGCCGTCGGTTGCGCGCTGCACCCACAGGGGATCCTGGAGGAGCGCACCGACGTCGGCGGGCCCGAGCTCCACGGCGTGACCGGCATCGAGCCGGACGGCCGCCGTCGCGTGCCCGTTGCGGATCGTCGCGAGCCGCACGACCTCCTACTCCTCCTCGCGGCGCGCGAGGCCGAGCGCTTCGTAGACAGGTGCATCTCCGAACGAGAACAGATCGAGGTCGCCGGCCGCGCCGATCACGACACGGCACCACGAGGGTACGGCGATCACGTCGCCCCGCTCCACGTCGACGGAACGTCCCTCGAGCTCGAAGGTCCCCGTGCCCGAGAAGACCTGCCACACCGAGGACCCGACCGTTCGTGGGAAGGTCGCAGATGTTCCTCCCCGGAGGCGGTGCATCTCCATTCGCAGCGTGAGGAGCGCGTCGCCACCGGTCGTGGGGTTCGTGAAGCGGACCCCGGCGTGCCCGGGCCCGACCGCGCCCGGAGAGCCGCGGTCGTCGAGCTCGAGCTGCGCGCCCAGGGCCGCGTCCGTGTGGCCCCACCGGTACGCGACGAGCGGGGAGCTCGCCCGGTCCGCGCCGGCGATCGGCCGCAGGCCGGGGTAACCCCAGAGTCGCTCGGCACGCGACACCCGGGGAGTGGAGCGATCGGTGAGCTCGTCCGGTCCGAACTCGAAGAACCCGGCGTCGAGCTTGGCGACGAGCGGCAGGTCGAGCCCGTCGAGCCACACCATCGGCGCGTCGGCGCGGTTGTGATGCTCGTGCCAGGCCCATGCCGGGGTGAGCAGGAGGTCACCCCGGCGCATCGCGACGGCGTCGCCGTCGACCACCGTCCAGACGCCCTCGCCCTCGAGGACGAAGCGGAACGCGCTCTGACTGTGGCGGTGGGCGGGGGCCACCTCGTTGGGGCCGAGGTACTGCACCGCCGCCCACAGTGTCGGCGTGGCGAAGGCGGTACCTCGCAGGCCCGGGTTCGCGAACGCGACCGCACGTCGCTCGCCACCACGGCCCACGGGCACCAGGTCGCCCGCCCGCTCGACCAGCGGCTGGATCTCGCGCCAGCGCCACCGGTGCGGACGCGCGGCCGCGCGCGGCACCTCGGGCTGGAGATCGCCGCGCTGGGTCCAGAGCGGGGCCAGAGACGCGGCGTCGAAGTCGGCGTGGAGGCGATGCAGTGCCAGGTCGTCCTCGGCCGTGCTCACGCGGTCGATGTTAGACGAGGTATGACATCTCGGCTTCTGCCCGTCACACTTGTGTAGCTCGTGGCCACCGGCCGGTCTCGCGGCCGGGTAGTAGACAGGGGCGGTGCACGCCAAGGGGCGCGGTCGAGCCGAGCGGGGAGAGCTGCGGGCTTCCGCGCACACGCTGCGACCCCGATCGGGCACGAGCGCGAAAGCGCTGCTCCTCGACGTGCTCGGCCAGTTCGTCGCCTCCCGGGGCGACGAGGCGTGGACCCAGACGCTCGTGGGCGCGCTCGACACGGTCGGCATCGACGAACGCAACGCGCGCCAGGCGCTCAGCCGCCTGACCGAACAGGGCCTGCTGTCGGGCCGGCGCGTGGGACGCCGCGTGCGCCGGTGTCTCACGCCCGCCGCGACCGAGCTGCTGGACGCGGGGCGCCGGCGGATCTTCGGGTTCGGCGCATCCTCGACCGAGTGGGACGGGCGGTGGCTCGTCGTTCTCTGCTCGGTGCCCGAGGAGTACCGCGCGAAGCGCCACCTTCTCCGCAGCCGCCTCGGGTTCGCGGGTTTCGGGTTCCTGAGCGCGGGGGTGGCCATCACGCCGCACGTCGAGCGCGAGGAGCTGGCGACCGAGGTGCTCGAGGACCTCGACCTCGTCGAGAACGCGACCGTCTTCGTCGGCGAGGTCGGCCAGCTCGTCAGCGCGTCCGACCTGCTGCACCGAGCTTGGGATCTGGACGGGCTGGGGGAGGAGTACCGCGCGTTCGTCCGCACGTTCTCCAACCGGTCGCCGCGTGCCGCGCGCATGCGCTTCGCCGCCTTGGTCGAGCTGCTGCACCGCTGGCGCCGCTTCCCGTTCATCGACCCCGAGCTCCCGGACGAGCTGCTCCCGGTCCACTGGAGGGGCCACCGGGCGCGAGCGGTCTTCGACGACCGCTACTCCGAGTGGGAGCCCGATGCCCGGCGCTACTTCGACGACCTCGAAGCCGCTGCGGTCTGAGCCCTGAACGGGGACCGGGCGCGAGCGCCGGAGATATATGACGATGCCGCCTCGGCACGTCAGCAAAGTGTCGCGTACCCTTGGCGCGTGGCGAGCTCGCTGGCACCACTCTTCCGGCCCCGCGCGGTCGCGGTGGTCGGCGCCTCCGACGACCCGGCGAAGGTTGGGCACGCCCTGATGAGGTCGCTCGAAGGCTTCCCGGGACCGGTGCTCCCGGTGAACCCGCGTGCGGGCACCGTGGGCGGACGGGCGGCGTATCCGGCGGTCGGCGACCTGCCGGCGGGCGTGGATCTGGCGGTGCTCGCCGTCCCGGCTCCCGCGGTTCCCGACGTGATCGAGCAGTGCGGGGCGGCCGGCGTCGGTGCCGCGGTGGTCTGCGCCGGCGGCTTCGCCGAGACCGGTGACGCGCAGCGCGCCGCGCTCCAGCAGCGGGTTCGGGAGGCGGCGACGGAGCAGGGAGTTCGCGTCCTCGGGCCCAACACCGTGGGCTTCGTCAGCCCCGCCGACGGTATCAACGCGACGTTCGTGCCCGAGGCGGGGTCGATCGATGCCGGACCGCTCGCGATCGTCGCGCAGAGCGGGGGGATGAACCTGCTGCTGGCGTTCATGGCGGCCAACGGCGGCCTCGGGCTCCGGCTCGGCGTGGGCCTCGGGAACGCCGCCGACGTGGGCTTCGCCGACGTGCTCGCCTTCCTCGCCGACGACGACGGCGCCGGCGTGGTCGCACTGCACGTCGAGGGTGTCGCCGACGGGCGGGCCCTCGTCGACGCGGTGCGGCGGGTCGCGATCGTGAAGCCCGTGGTCGCGCTCAAGGTCGGGCGCGCCGATCTGCGTGACTTCGCCGTCTCGCACACCGGGAACATGATCGGCAGCTTCGATCTGACCCGGGCCGCGCTCACGCAGGCGGGCGCGGTCGTCGTCGACGATCCCACCGAGCTGGTCGATGCCGCCCGCGCCCTGACGGCGGCCAGGATGCCGGCCCGCGCCGACCCCGGCGTCGCGCTCGTGACCGCCCAGGCCGGGCCCGGCCTGGTCGTCGCCGACGAGCTGAGGAGCCGGGGCGTCTCGATCCCGGCGTTCACCGGCGCCACGCGGGCGCGCCTCGCGGACCTGCTGCCGCCGCTCACGTACCAGGAGAACCCGGTCGACACCGCCCGGCCGGGGGCGACGCTCCCGGCCGTCGTCGCAACGGTCGCGGCGGACCCCTCGATCGACGTCGTCGCCTGCTTCGCGATCGAGGAGGCGAGCGCGGTCGATCCCACTGCCGTCCTCCGCGACGTCGCTTCGTCGAGTGTCCCGGTACTCTTCGGGACCGGCGGCCCGGCCGAGGCGGTCGGTGAGCGCTCGTCGCAGCTCGCGGCCCTGGGCATCCCGGTGTTCGCCGCGCCCGAGCGGCTCGCCCGGGCGGTGCGAGCGCTGGTTGCCGATGCCTGCGGCCGGCACCGCCTCGAGCATGCGTCACCGGTCGCAACGCCCGGAGTCGGAACGGAGATCTCCGGCCCGATGGACGAGCACGATGCCAAGGCGTTGCTCGACGACCTCGGCATCGCCACGCCGGCGCGACGGATGTGTGCCGGCCGCCACGACGCACTGGCCGCCCTGGCCGAGCTCGGTCCGCCGGTCGTGGTGAAGGTGCTCGATCCCACGTTGACGCACAAGACCGAAGCCGGCGGGGTCGTGGTCGGGGTGCGCACCGAGGAGGCCCTGGAGCGCGCCCTCGCGGCGTTCGACTCGGCCGGGTTCGCCGGCAGCGCGGTGCTCGTGGAGCGCGAGGCGCCGCCCGGACCCGACCTGATCGTCGGCGCGCTTCGCGATCAGGCCTTCGGCCCGACCCTGGTGCTGGGGCTCGGCGGCACTGCGGCAGAGCTGGCGCCTCCGACGGCGATGCGCCTCCTTCCCCTGTCGGGGCTCGACGCGATCGAGATGGTGCGCTCGCTGCCCGCGGAGCTGCGCGAGGGGTTCCGAGGTTTCGCCCCCGTCGACGAACCCGAGCTGGCAGAGGTGCTCGCCGGGGTGGGCGGAGTGCTCGCGAGTCAGCCGAAGATCGCGAGCATCGAGATCAACCCGCTGCGGATCGTACGAACGGGGTTCCTTGCCCTGGACGCCCTCGTGGTGACGGTGGGAGACGAGCGCCTCGACGCGGCCGGTTCCGCGTGAGGGTGCGCTCGGTCACAGGAACGCGGATCGTTCGGCGGTCCTGAGGACCATCTCGCCCGACCGGCGCACGTGGGCACGCATGGCGCGCTCCGCGCCGCGGGCGTCGCCGGCGCGGATCGCGGTCGCGACCTCGTCGTGGTCGCGGATCGAGTCCTCGACCGCCGAACCGTCGACGACCATGCGCTGGATGAGGAGCCGGAACGCATGGACGTGGAGCTGGCCGATCATGCGGGCGAGGAGACGGTTCCCGCTCAGCTCCACGATCAGCTCGTGGAAACGGGCGTTCTCGTCCATGTAGCCGAGCCGGTCGCCCTGCCGGCGGAACGCGTCCACGGCGTCGATTCCCGCCTCCAGGCGCCGGCGATGGTCGCCCTCGTCGATCCGGAGCGCCGCGAGCCGGGCGGCCTCGCCCTCGAGCAGCTCGCGGACCCGGAAGAGGTCGACCACCTCCTCGCGGGTGAGCTTGCGCACGACGGCGCCGCGGTAGGGCTCGAGCTCGAGCAGGCCCTCCGCCGCCAGCCGGCCGAGCGCCTCGCGGAGGGGCCCCCGGCTCACCCCGAGCTGGGCGGTGAGGTCGGCCTCGACGAGGCGCTGGCCGGGGGCGTACCGGCCGTCCTTGACCCCCTCGGTGATGGCCTCCATCACCGACTCCACGGCCGTGGCCCGGTTGGACCGGTCGGGGGGAGCGCTGGCGGTGGTCGACATCACGGCCTCGCGGCATTCGTTCCGGGAATGTCCTACTTGTTTGTGGGACAAGCGTAACCCCGCCGCCTATGTTCTACAGAACGGTGGACCGCCGTTCCGTTCGTGTCGTAGATTCTCGGCGTGCGGTTCGTCGAGGCCTGACGCGACCGGCGACGCTCACCGGCCGGCGGGCTCAGCCGGCCTCGAGCGCCTCCAGCGCGGGAGCGGCGAGGATGCCGGCGGGGACGAGCCGGGTGAGGAACTCGGCCCACTCGCGGCGCGAGCCGTAGCACGC
>DASUUL010000367.1:0-3775 GCA_036374115.1 Acidimicrobiia bacterium
CGCCGACGTGGAGGCGGTCGAGCTGGTGGGCCTGGTGCCGGCGGCCGAGCTCGACCGCTGCACGGCCGAGTTCCGGGAGTGGTCGGGGATCGGTCCCGACCAGACGATCGAGTCGCGGTTGCGCACGCCGTCCTGAGCCGGTCAGGCGGCGCCGGCCTTGCGGCGGGCAATGGCCCGCTCGCGGCGCACCCGGCGGCGCTCCCGCTCCGAGAGGCCGCCCCAGATGCCGAACTTCTCGCCGTGGCCGAGGGCGTACTCGAGGCACTCCAGGCGCACCTCGCAGCTCCGGCACACCGACTTGGCCTCGCGCGTCGACGCCCCCCGCTCCGGGAAGAAGAGGTCGGGATCCACCCCGAGGCAGTTGGCCCGCTCCTGCCAGCGGCGGTCGCCGCTCTCGGCCGCGTTGGCCGCCAGCTCCGCCAACAGGGCGGCGGTGGCGGCGGCCGCGGACGCGGCTGCACTGGCCGAAGAACTGGACATCAGGCTGGCTCCGGTGAGCTGTGTCATCGGCGACCCCCTCGTCAAATGACGCCGATGGAATTACAACAGTGTTACTATGGCCAACGCCGCGGGGGTGACGCAAGGGGGTTCTCGCGTGTCGGGCGGGATTTGTGGATAACTCCCGGCCCCTCTGGTGGGACGCGCCTCGATACGGCCCGTCACCGGCGGATCGGCCTCTACCCTCGGGGGATGGCGCCTCGCTTGGAGGTGATCCGCGGCGACATCACCACCGAGACCGTCGACGCCGTCGTCAACGCCGCCAACTCGGACCTCGTCCGCGGCGGGGGCGTGTGCGGGGCGATCTTCGCCGCCGCCGGCCCCGAACTCGACCGGGCCTGCCGGCGCCTGCCCGGGTGCGCGACCGGCGACGCCGTGGCCACCCCCGGATTCGGGCTCCCCGCCCGGTTCGTGATCCACGCCGTCGGGCCCGTCTGGCACGGGGGCAACGCCGGCGAGCCCGAGGTGCTGGCGTCGGCCTACCGCCGCGCCCTCGCGGTGGCCGACGAGGTCGGGGCTCGCAGCGTCGCCTTTCCTGCCATCTCGACCGGGATCTACGGCTACCCGCTCGACGCGGCCACGGCCATCGCGGTGCGTACCGTCCGCGGGACACCCACTGACGTGGAGCTCGCCCGCTTCGTGTGCTTCGACGCCGCCACCCTGGCGTCGTACCAGCGGGAGCTCGCCGGATAGCCGTTCGTGCGCGAACCGGTCGCGGCGTCGGTACTAGTGCACAAACAAGGGGTCAGCTGGCGCGGCGCGCCTGGCGGCGGTGCTCGAGGAAGTCGACGAGCACGTAGTCGCCGAGGGTGTCGGGGCTGGTGAAGAAGGCGCGGCCCTTGTTCATCTTCATCATCCGCTCGACGAACGAGCGGAGGTAGTAGCTCTCGTCGAGCATGAAGGTGTTGATGCGCACGCCCTCGCGGGTGCAGCGCATCACCTCCTTGAGCGTCTCCTCGATCGTCTCCGCCGCCGGCGGGTACTGGAAGTAGGGCTCGCCGCTCGGGAGGATGTGGGCGGTGGGCTCGCCGTCGGTGACCATGATCACCTGCTTCGTGCCCGGCTGGCGCGCCAGCTGCTTGCGGGCGAGCAGCAGGGCGTGCTGCATGTTCGTGCCCCACTCGAAGTCCCAGCTCATCTCGGGTAGCAGCTCGGGCTTCACCTCGCGGGCGACGCGCCCGAAGCTCACCAACCCGAAGTAGTCGCGCGGGAACTGGCTCGTGATGAGCGCGTGGAGCGCCATCGCCACCTTCTTGGCGGCCAGGAAGTTGTCGCGCATCGGCATCGACAGCGACACGTCGAGGAGCAGCACCGTTGCCGACCGGGTGACGAGCTCGGTGCGCTCCACCTCGAAGTCGCGGGGCTGGAGGTGCACCGGCGTGCCCGCGCCCTCCCGCCAGATGGCGTTCTTCACCGTCTCCTCGACGTTGAGGTGGAACGGGTCGCCGAACTCGTAGGGCTTGTGCTCGAACGCCCGCTCGTCGCCCTCCCCGGCACGCTCGACCTCGTGGCGGCCGGCCCGGTCCTTGAGCAGCTTGCGGAACAGGTCGCCGAGCGCCTTCTGGCCGATCGCCCGGATACCGCGGGGGGTGAGCTCGAAGCGGCCCTCGCGCTGCTCGATCAGCCCCGCCTCCTCGAGCAGCCGCGCCAGCTCCGCGAGGCGCTCGAGGGAACGGGCGGCGTCGTCGCCGAGGAGCTCGCGGGCCTTGTCGAGGTCGACCTCGGCGAGCTCGCCCGGCTGGGTGGCCGAGCGCAGGAGGTTCTCGAGGTCGTCCATGTCGCCCAGGGCCTCGAGCAGGCCCGACATCTGGGCGAACTGGAGCGGATCGTCGCCCGAGAAGTTCATGCGCTGGTTCCAGGGCATGTCCGGGAACGCCCGCTGGAGGTTGCGGGCGAGCTCGTCGACCTGCCAGCGCAGGTCGAGGTCCTCGAGGAGGGCCTGGGCGAGGCCCTGGAGCTGGGCCCGCTGCTCGGGCGTCATCGAGTTGAGCAGCGACTGCATCTGGGCCATCGACTGGGCCATCTGCTCGAGGAGCTCGTCGAGGTTGCGGGGGTTGCCGGGGAAGAAATCGCCGTACTTGGCCATGAACCCGTCGAAGTCCGGTTCCTCCCCCCGCTCGCGCTGCTCGAGCATGTGGTTGAGGTCGGCGAGCATGTCCTTCATGCGCTGCATGCGCTCGGGGGAGACGTCCTGCATCCCCTCCGACAGCTGGTTGAAGTAGCTCTGCATGAGCTGCTGGCGCAGCGCGTCCATCAGCTCCTCGAAGCGCTCGCGGGCGGCGTCGTCCATGAACTCGTAGTTCTGGAGCGCCTGCACCTTGTTGGCGAGGTCGGGCGGGAGCTCGTCGAGCTGGCGGCGCCGCTCGGCGGCGAGGTCGTCGACGATCTCCTGGCGGCGCCGGTCGCCCGACTCCCGGGCCTCGTCGACCCGGCGGTCGATACCGGCCCGTTCCTGGTCGACGACCTCGTTGAGCTTCTCGGCGACGTCGTCGTACACGCCACCGAGGTCGCGCCGCTCGAGCTCCTCGCGGCGACGCTGGCGCAGACGCTCGAGCATGTCGCGCATGCCCATGAGCTCCTCGCCGTTGCGGTCGCGGAAGCCCTGCTGGAGCAGGCGGCGCAGGGCGGCGTTGAGGTCGCCGTGGTAGAGGAGGTCGTCGGACATCTCCG
Source organism: Acidimicrobiia bacterium (assembly GCA_036374115.1). Classification (GTDB taxonomy): domain Bacteria; phylum Actinomycetota; class Acidimicrobiia; order IMCC26256; family JACDBD01; genus JACDBD01. The sequence continues at coordinate 3,169 of DASUUL010000367.1, forward strand.
AGAGCAGCGAGTCGGCGTCGAGATCGAAGCCGACTTGCGTGCCGTCCCAGCGCGAATAGCGGAACCCGCGCTCGGCACTGCGGCGGGATCGGGAACCGCGGCGGAAGGGCATACCTATCGGGGTCCCTCGCTCAGCGCCGGGATACCCGGCGCTGCGCCTTCGGCGTCGCTCGTCCGCACAAGCGGCCAGCCTACGACTCCGGGAGCGGGGGCGGGGCGGGCCACAATCGCGAGGTGCGCCCGGTCTCCGTCTCGCTCACGCTCGCGCTGGTCGCGGCGGTCGCGCTCGGTGCGTGCTCCCGCGACGAGGGCGAGCCCGCGCCCCGGGCGTTCTGCGACGCCGTCGTCGACCTCGAGGAAGGGCTCGCCGACCTCGCCGGCCAAGACGAGGACGCGCTCATCCGCGGCCAGATCCCGCTGGTACGGCGCGTCGCCGAGACCGCCCCGCCGGAGGTGGCCGACGACGCCCGGACATTCCTCGAGGCCCTCGAGGCGCTGCGCGACGACCCCGACGACCCGTCGTTGCGCGACGACCCCGAAATCGAGGAGGCCGTCGCCAACGTCGAGCGCTACGCCATCGACGGCTGCGCCCTCTACGAACGAGACG
>DASUUL010000368.1:0-10769 GCA_036374115.1 Acidimicrobiia bacterium
TCCCGGGTGTCGAGGGCGTGCTCGAGCCAGCCCGTGATCTCCGACAGCGGAGCGCCGGGGGTGAACAGTGCCGCCACTCCCGCATCCCGGAGAGCGGCGACGTCGGCCTCCGGGATGATGCCACCGCCGAACACGAGCACGTCGCAGATGCCCTTCTCCCGCAACAACGCGACGACCTTGGGGAACAGGGTCAGGTGGGCGCCCGAGAGCACCGAGAGGCCCACGGCGTCGGCGTCCTCCTGGAGGGCGGTCTCGGCCACCTGCTCGGGGGTCTGGTGCAGGCCGGTGTAGATCACCTCGAAGCCCGCGTCGCGCAGGGCGCGGGCGATGACCTTCGCGCCCCGATCGTGCCCGTCGAGGCCGGGCTTGGCGATGACGACGCGGTAGCGCCGCTCCATGGGCTCACTCCGGTTCGGGTCGCTCACCCTACCGACTTTCCCGGGATCGCGACCGGGCTCGCTGCGGTCGCGGCCCGACTGGACCGGGCCGGTCCGGGCGGCGTTCACTACCCCACGTGGCCCCTGCTCGCGACGACGTCCGCCTCCTCGTCTTCGCCGCGGGCGCCGTGCTCCTCGCGGGCGTGGCCGTCGCGGTCCTGTTGCTCGTGTCGACCGACCGCGGGAGCGGCCCGCCCCTCGATCCCGGCCCGGTCCGCTTCGGTTTCGAAGCGAACGTCCGCGAGCAACTCGAGGAAGGACCGTTCTTCGTACCCGATCAGTTCGGTGGCGATCTGAGCTTCTGGATCGCCGAGGAAGACGGTGAGATCGTCGCGATCGCCACCCACCAGGACGACCTGCCCGACTGCACGGTCAAATGGAAGGCGCAGTTCGACCGCTTCGAGTGCGGCGACGAGCGGTACCGCAGCAGCGAGCTCGAGCGCTACCAGGTGTCGATCCCCGAGACCGGCGACGACGAGAACGTCGTCACCATCGACGTGCGCCGCCGCCTTCCCGCGCCCGCGCTGTCGGCGGGGTGAGCCAAGCCTCCGTCAACGGCGCGCCTCACGGGTCTCGATGGTCGGTTCGATCGTCATGTCCGAGCGCAAGGAGTTGGCGACGAAGCACTGCCGGTGCGCGACCTCGACGAGGTGCTCGATCCGCTCACGTGAGCCGTCGGCGACGACGATGTGGGGCCGCAGCACGATACGCGTGATGCGTGCGGGCCGGTCGTCGAGATCCATCTCGGCCTCGGCGTCGTCGTCGTATTCGAGCACGTCGATGCGCGCCCGCGCTGCCGCCGCGAGGAACGACAGGAGCTGGCACGACACCGCCGCCAGGAGCACGAGCTGCTCGGGATTGACGAGCTCGGGGTCGCCGTGGAACGCGGGCTCGGAGCTGAGCGTGAGCTCGGCACCGGCCGGCGGTGTGGAGCCCCGGTGCGCCCGGTCGTACCCGTCATACCCGGCCGCGGTCGAGCCGCGCCACGAGCCCTGCGCACGATACCGGTGCACGCGCTCTGCGCTCAGCGCTCCTCCAGGGAGAACTCGGCGACGTCGGCGCGGCTCGCCAGTGGCGCGATGCGCGCGTCGAGGCGCACGCCCGGCTCGGTCTTGAGCCCCACCGTCACCTCGGAGACATCGTCGGCGGTCTCGATGCGCAGACTGCGCACACTCACTCCCGGGAGCTCGTGCAGCGCGGTCACGAGGTCGCCGGGCACGGCGCCCCGCCGGAGCTGGAAGGTGACGAGCTCCGACTCGCGCGCGAAGTGCCGGCGGATCCACGACCGGACGTAGCGGAAGCCCACGAGCGCGCCCAGCGTCGCGCCCGTGACCACGACCGCGGCCCAGTAGTACCCGACCCCGACTGCGAGCCCGATGGCTGCGGTCACCCACATGGAGGCGGCCGTGGTGAGCCCGCGCACGGTGGCGCCGTACTTCAGGATCGCGCCGCCCCCGAGGAACCCGATCCCGACGACGACGTTCGACGCGACTCTGGTGATGTCGACGTTGACGTTCGTGCGGTTGCGACCGGTGATGAACGGGTCGAACGCGTGCACGGAGATCAGGCCGAAGAGCGCCGCCCCGAGGCACACGAGCACGTGCGTGCGGAAGCCCGCCGGCTGCGCGTCGATCTCGCGGTCGATGCCGACGGCGGCACCCAGTGCGACGGCGAGGAGCACCCGCAGCACCATCTCCCACCCGTCGAGGGCGAGCACGTCGGTCATCTCACAGCTTCCGCAGGGGGGCCCAGGCGAGCAGCAGGCGCTTCTCGCCCACGTCGCGGAAGCGGATGAGCGCTTCGGTCTTGTCACCGTGGCCGACGAGGTCGAGCACGACGCCTTCGCCGAACGCCTCGTGACCGACGTCGTCGCCGATCCCGAGCCCGAGGTGCTCGGCACCCCGCGCCCCCGACGGGGCGGGCGGGGCCGCGAATCCGCCGTCCGAGCGCCGCAGCGCGGCCGACACCACCGCCTCCCGGTGGGCACCGATGCCGCCGCCCCGCTCGACGCCGAGGGCCTCCACGAGCTCCTCGGGGATCTCGCCGAGGAAGCGGCTCGGCGGGTAGTAGTCGGTGGCGCCGAAGAGCGTGCGGCTCCATGCGTGGCAGAGGTAGAGGCGCTCCTGGGCTCGGGTGATGCCGACGTAGCAGAGCCGGCGCTCCTCTTCGAGCTCGTCGGGGTCGCCCAGGCTCCGCGTGTGCGGGAACACGCCGTCCTCCATGCCGGTGAGGAAGACCACCGGGAACTCGAGCCCCTTGGCCGAGTGCAATGTCATCAGCGTGGCCGTGCTCTGCTCGCCGTCGATGTCGTCGAGGTCGGTGACGAGGCCGACGGCCTCGAGGAAAGCCTGGACCCGCGCCCGCCCGTGCGGGACCGCGGCGTCGTCGCCGTCACCCTCCCCGGCGGCGATGCCGGCGAGACCGGTCACCTCACCGCGAGCCAGAGCGTCGTCGAACTCGCGGCAGACGCCGACGAGCTCGCGCAGGTTCTCGATGCGTGATTCCGCCTCCAGCGAGCGTTCCGACTCGAGCTCGGCGAGGTAGCCGGTGTCTTCGAGCACGGCCTCGACGGTGGCGGCGACGCCGAGGTCGGCGGCCCCCTCGACCTCGTCCATGATCTCGAGCAGATCCTTGATGCCGCCGAGCGCCTTGCCGCTCACCCCGGCGACGGCCGCCCGGGCGAGCGCCTCCCGGAACGTGAGCCCGCTCGCCTGGGCGTGCGCCGCCACCTTGGCGACCGACGTGTCGCCGACGCCCCGCTTGGGCGTGTTGACGATCCGCTTCCAGCTCACCTCGTCGTCGGGGTTGACGAGGCTGCGCAGATAGGCGAGGGCGTCCTTGACCTCACGGCGGTCGTAGAACCTCACGCCGCCGACGATGCGGTACGGGATGCCGGCGCGCGCCAGCGACTCCTCGATCACGCGACTCTGCGCGTTCGTGCGGTAGAAGACGGCAATGTCGGCGAAGCGGCACCCCTCGGTCTCGTTGAGCCGCGCGATCTCGTGCGTGACGAACGCGGCCTCGTCGCGCTCGTCCTCGGCCTGGTAGCGGGTGATGAGCTCGCCCCCGATCTGCTCGGTCCAGAGGTGCTTGGGCTTCCGGGCGGCGTTGTTGGCGATCACCGCGTTGGCGGCGTCGAGGATCCGCTGGGTGGAGCGGTAGTTCTGCTCGAGCACGACGATGCTCGCCTCCGGGAACACCTCCTCGAAGCGCATGAGGTTCCGGTAGTCGGCCCCGCGGAACTTGTAGACCGACTGGTCCTGGTCGCCGACCACGGTGACGTTGCGGTGCTCCTCGGAGAGGAGGCGCACCAGCTCCCACTGAGCGGCGTTGGTGTCCTGGAACTCGTCGACGAGCACGTGGCGGAAGCGCCCGCGCCAGTGCTCGAGCGCGTCGGGGTGCTCGCGGAACAGCCGCACGGTGAGCAGCAGGAGGTCGTCGAAGTCGGTGGCCGACGCCTCCTGCAGCCGGCGCTGGTACTCGCGGTACACGTCGGCGAGATGGCGCTCGTGCATCGTCATGACGCCCGCTTCGGCCTGCTCGACCGAGACGAGCTCGTTCTTCATCGCCGAGATCGACGCGTGGAGGCGGCGGGCCGGGAACCGCTTCGGGTCGAGGTCGAGATCGCGGCGCACGTAGTCGACGAGGCGCACGGAGTCGGACTGGTCGTAGATCGAGAACGACGACCGGTAGCCGAGCTTGGGCGCCTCCCGGCGCAGGATCCGGGCACAGGCCGAGTGGAAGGTCGACACCCACATCCGGCGGGCCACCGGGCCCACGAGGTTCGCGACCCGCTCCTTCATCTCGCCCGCGGCCTTGTTGGTGAAGGTGATTGCCAGCACCTGGAACGGCGAGATGCCGCGCTCGGCGATGAGGTAGGCGATGCGGTGGGTGAGCACGCGGGTCTTGCCCGACCCCGCCCCCGCGATCACCAGGAGCGGACCGTCGGGCGCCGACGCCGCCTCGCGCTGGACCGGGTTCAGGCCCGCGAGGAGGTCGGAGTCGGTGCGGTCGGGCATGCACTCCCAAGGGTACCGACGGGATACGACGACGACGGGCCGAGCAGGGGCCCGACGGGATCAGGTGTCGGCGCCGCCGTCGCTGGAGGTCTCGAGACGCAGCTCGTTGGTGCTCAGCTCGCTCGTCTCGTCGGGCGCCGCCGGCGGTGCCGGGGTAGCGTCGGCCCGCCAGGCCCGCAGGAGCCGGGTGCGATCCTCGTTGAGCGCGACCGTGAACGCCCCGGTCTCGTGGTCGACGTCGAGCGCGAAGTACGGCTCCCAGTCGCGGTCGAGCGACGGCGACGACGGGTCGGCGCCCTTGGGCAGGCGCCGGAAGCGCATCCGCTCGGTGTCGAAGATCCAGGTGCTGTGGGTGGAGTCGATCCGTTCCATTTCCGGTCCGGTCGCTAGCGCGCGTGCTCCCGTCGGGAGACCGCGCGGGGTGTGGGATCGGAGCCCGACAGGGTAGCCCCGATTGGCGCCAGGTTCCCCCGCTCACCGGGCGGTGAATCCGGATCTTCGGTCAGGTCTCGAGCATCAAGGTGACGGGGCCGTCATTGACCAGCTCGACCTGCATCCGAGCGCCGAAGCGGCCCGTGGCCACCTCGGCCCCCAGATCCCGCAGGGTGGCGACGAAGAAGTCGATCAGGGGGCGGGCCCGCTCGGGGGGCGCCGCCGGCCCCCACGACGGCCGCCGGCCGCGCCGGGTGTCGGCGTAGAGCGTGAACTGGCTGACCACGAGCACCCGCCCGCCGGCGTCCGAGACCGGGAGGTTCATCACGCCCTCGGCGTCGTCGAAGACGCGCAGCCCCCATACCCGGTCGGCGAGGCGGCCGGCGGCGGCGGGGCTGTCGTCGTGGGTGGCGCCCACGAGCGCGCACAGGCCCGGGCCGATCTCCCCCACCACCTCGCCGGCAACCTTCACCCGTGCCTCGGTGACCCGCTGGACGAGCGCGCGCACGGGCGAGCCGTCGTCAGCTCGCCTGCTTCTCCATCGCCGCGTTGTACTCGCCGAAGCGGGCGGCGCGGTTCATCTTCGCCCGGTGGACGTAGGCGCTCTGGGCCGCCGGGAGGTTGCCGGCCTCGCCCTTCCATGCCTTGAGCGCAGGCGCCTGCAGCGCACGCCCGTAGGAGAACGACAGCTCCCACGGATGCGGACCGAGCTTGTTCATCTCGTTGAGGCGGGCGGTGGCCTGCTCGTCGGACTGCCCGCCCGACAGGAAGACGATCCCCGGCACCGCGGCGGGGACGCTGGAACGGAAGCAGCGCACGGTGGTGGCGGCGATCTCGGCGTCGGAGACCTGCGCCTCGGCCTCGTAGCCGGGCAGGACCATGTTGGGCTTGAGCAGCACGCCGGGCAGCGAGACCTGCTGCTCGAACAGCGCGTGGAAGAGCGCCTCGTGCACGGCGTGGGTCACCTCCTCGGCGCGGCCGATCGTGTGCGTGCCGTCCATGAGCACCTCGGGCTCGATGATCGGCACGATGCCCGCCTCCTGGCACAGGGCGGCGTAGCGGGCGAGCGCGTGGGCGTTCACGTCGATGGCGTACCGGGACGGGAGCGCGTCGGTGATGGTGTACGTGGCGCGCCACTTGGCGAACTTCGCCCCCAGGCCCCGGTACTCCTCGAGCCGGCCCCGGAGCCCGTCGAGCCCCTCGGTGACGGTCTCGCCCTCGGCCGCCAGCGCCAGCGGTTTGGCCCCGAGATCGACCTTGATCCCCGGGATGATCCCCTGCTTCTCGAGCAGCTCGACGAGTGGGGTGCCGTCGGCGGCCTGCTGGCGGATCGTCTCGTCGTAGAGGATGACCCCGCTGATGGCGTCGGCGACGTCGGCGCGAAACAGCATCTCCCGGTAGTCGCGGCGGTTGTCCTCGGTGGACTCGACGCCGATGGAGTCGAAGCGCTTCTTGATCGTCCCGCTGCTCTCGTCGGCGGCGAGGATGCCCTTGCCGGGGGCGACGATCGCCCGGGCGACCTCGTTGAGGGCGTTCACGTCGATGCTCATGTCCAGATCACTCCCATTCGCCGGATCACTCCCATTCGCCGGATCACTCCCATTCGATGGTGCCGGGCGGCTTGCTGGTCACGTCGTAGGCAACACGATTCACCCCGGGGACCTCGTTGATCAAACGCGAGGAGATCCGCTCGAGGACGTCGTAGGGCAGGCGGGCCCAGTCGGCGGTCATGGCGTCGTCGGAGGTCACGGCCCGGACCACGATCGGATACTCGTAGGTGCGGTCGTCGCCCATCACCCCGACGGTCCGGACGGCCGGGAGCACCGCGAAGCTCTGCCACAGCTCCCGGTAGAGGCCGGCCCGCTTGATCTCCTCGACGACGACGGCGTCGGCCCGCCGCAGCACCTCGAGGCGCTCCGGCGTGATGGTGCCGACGATCCGCACCGCCAGGCCCGGCCCCGGGAAGGGCTGGCGCCACACGATCTCCTCGGGCAGCCCGAGCTCCTCGCCGATCGCCCGAACCTCGTCCTTGAACAGGTTGCGCAGCGGTTCGACGAGCTCGAAGTCCATCTCCTCGGGGAGCCCGCCGACGTTGTGGTGCGACTTGATCACGGCGGCGTCGGCGGTGCCCGACTCGATGATGTCGGGATAGAGCGTGCCCTGCACGAGGAAGCGGGCGTCGCTGTGGTCGCGTGCCACCTCCTCGAACACACGGATGAACGTCTCCCCGATGGTCTTGCGCTTCTGCTCGGGGTCGATCACGTCGTCGAGCGCGTCGAGGAAGCGGTCGGCCGCCTTCACGTGCACGAGGTCGACGTGGAACTGGCGCCGGAACGTCTCCTCCACCTGGTCGGCCTCGCCCTCGCGCAGGAGGCCGGTGTCGACGAACACGCACGTGAGCTGGCCGCCGACGGCCTTGTGCACCAGCGCCGCCGCCACTGCCGAGTCGACGCCCCCGGAGAGACCGCAGAGCACCCGCTCGGAGCCGACGGCTGCCTGCACCTCGGCGACGGCCTGCTCGATGATCGAGACCTTGGTCCAGTTCGGGCGGCACCCGCAGACGTCGTAGAGGAACGACTTGAGCAGCTCCTGACCCCGCTCGGTGTGCACCACCTCGGGATGGAACTGGACGCCGAACACGCCCCGGTCGCGGTCTTCGAGCGCCGCCACCGGTGTACCCGGCGTGGTGGCGGTCACGGTGAAGCCGGGTGGCGCCGCCACGATCGAGTCGCCGTGGCTCATCCACACCTGTTGCTCGGCCGGCACCTCGCTGAACAGCAAGGACGCCGCCTCCGTGAGCGCCAGCGGCGTGCGGCCGTACTCGCCGCTCCCGGTGCGCCGGACCTCTCCTCCGAGCTGGCGCGCCACGAGCTGGGCGCCGTAGCAGATCCCGAGGACGGGGACGCCGGCGCCGTAGACCGCCGGGTCGATCGACGGGGCGTTCTCGACGTGCACCGACTTCGGGCCGCCGGAGAGGATGATCCCCTTCGGCCGGCGCTCGAGCATCTCGCTCACCGGCATCGTGCGAGGCACGATCTCCGAGTAGACGTGCGCCTCGCGTACGCGCCGGGCGATCAACTGCGCGTACTGGGCCCCGAAGTCGACGACGAGGACGGTGTCGAACGGATCGGTGTTCACGACGCCGCCCGGGTCACGAACCCGTTCGTGATGCTCACGGGCTCAGCGGCCCATCCCGATGCCCTGGGACCGCTGGAGCGACTTGCCCTCGGTGAGCAGCGCAGGCGCCACCATCACCTCCGCCTTCTGGAACTCCTTGACGGTCGCGTAACCGGTGGTCGCCATCGACGTGCGGAGCGCGCCGAAGAGGTTGAGGGTGCCGTCGTTCTCGTGGGCGGGTCCCACGAGGATCTCGCGTAGGGTCGCCTTCTGCCCGACCTCCACGCGCGCACCACGCGGCAACGTGGGATGGAAGGTCGCCATCCCCCAGTGGTAGCCGCGCCCGGGGGCCTCGTACGCGCCCGCCAGCGGCGATCCGATCATCACGGCGTCGGCGCCGCAGGCGATGGCCTTGGCGACGTCGCCACCCGTGCGCATACCGCCGTCGGCGATCACGTGCACGTACACGCCCGTCTCGTCGAGGTGGCGGATGCGGGCTCCGGCCGCATCGGCGATCGCGGTCGCCTGGGGCACGCCGATGCCCAGCACCGCCCGGCTGGTGCACGCGTGGCCCGGACCGACTCCGACGAGGATGCCGATCGCACCCGTGCGCATCAGGTGCAATGCCGTGGAGTACGACGAGCACCCGCCGACGATGACGGGCAGATCGAACTCGCGGATGAACTTCTTCAGGTTGAGCGGTTCGGTCGACTTCGACACGTGCTCCGCCGACACGACCGTGCCCTGGACGACCAGCACGTCGAGGTCGGCCTCGACCACGAGCCTGGCGTAGCGCTCCACTCGCTGGGGCGTGAGCGACGCCGCCGCCACCACCCCGGCGCCCTTGACCTCGGCGATGCGCTTGGCGATCAGCTCGTCTTGGATGGGCTCGGCGTAGAGCTCCTGCATGCGCCGGGTCGCCTTCTCCGCCGGCAGGGACGCGATCTCCTCGAAGACGGGATCGAGGTCGTCGTAGCGGGTCCAGAGGCCCTCGAGGTTGAGGCACGCCATCCCGCCGAGCTGGCCGACCTCGACGGCGGTGGCCGGCGAGGTGACACCGTCCATCGCCGCCGCCACCAGCGGCAGGTCGAACTTGTAGGCGTCGAGCTCCCACGAGATGTCGACGTCCTCGGGATCCCGGGTGCGGCGGCTGGGCACGATCGCGATGTCGTCGAACCCGTAGGCGCGTCGACCCGACTTCCCGATCCCGATCTCGATCTCCACGGCCCCTCCGTCCTCGTCCCTGCAGTGTGCCCTCGGTGCTCTCCGCCGCCGCCGAATCGCCCAGGATACCGCCCGCCACAAGCCCTTCTGCGGAGCGGGGCCCGCTCCCTCCCGCGCGTCAGCGGTCGGCGACGAGGTGGTCCAGGAAGGAGAACAGGATCCGGGCCGTGGCGCCCCACACCGTCTCGCCGGGGAGCTCGAAGAAGTGGATGGCGCGGTCGGGCAGCCCGATGTCCCAGCGTTCCTCCCGGTAGACGCCGTCGTCGAGCAGCTCGGCGAGGCCGACGTCGAGGATCGCCTCGACCTCGCGGGGATCGGGCACGAGCGTGGGCCGCTGGTCGAGCAGGCCCACGAACGGCGTGATCGTGAAACGCGACGCCACCGTGGAGATGCCGTCGAGCTCCGCCGCCACTTCGACCGCGCCCCGAGAGAGCCCGATCTCCTCCTCGGCCTCCCGGAGGGCAGCGTCGAGGACGGTGTGGTCGACGTCGGGCTGCACCGTTCCCCCCGGGAAGGCGATCTCGCCCCGGTGGGACGGCATGTGCTCGGGCCGCTTCGTGAGGACGACCCGGGCCTCCCCGTTCTCCTCGAAGAGCGTCATCAACACGGCGGCCGCCCGGCTGCCGGGCACGACGAGCTGGGGCGGCCGGGGCGGGGCCAGGCGCGCACAGCGCTCCCGCACCTGGGCGAGGGTGAACGTCCGGTCCGCGGGCGCCAGGCGCGCCCACGGCGGCGGCGCCCCGGCCCGGGCGGTGGGCGGCCGCGGGATCCGCTGCCGGCCCCCGCGCGTGCTCACGGGCCGGAGCGTACCGGGCATACTCGCGGACCGACCGCGAGCGTTGGGGGACGAACGTGGACTGGAACTTCGGGACGATCTACGAATCGATCGCCGACGGGGTGCCCGATCGCACCGCCCTCGTGCAGGGTGGGCGCCGCCGGTCGTGGCGCGACCTCGACGACCGAGCCGCCCGCCTCGCCGGCTCCCTTCACGAGCTGGGTCTGCGCGCCGACTCCAAGGTGGCCTCGTATCTCTACAACTCGAACGAGTACGTCGAGGGGCTCTTCGCCACGTTCAAGCTCCGGGGCGTGCCCGTCAACGTGAACTACCGCTACCTCGAGGACGAGCTCGCCTACCTGCTCGAGAACTCCGACGCCGAGGCGGTGCTGTTCCACGGCAGCCTCGCCGACCACGTCGCCAAGGTGCGCGACCGCCTGCCGCTGCTCAAGGCGGTGATCCAGGTCGACGACGGCTCCCCCCACCTCGACGGCGCCCTCCGCTACGAGGAGCTCGCCACCGGCGACACCCCGATGCCGCGGGTCGAGCGGTCGGGCGACGACTACCTCTTCCTCTACACCGGCGGGACCACCGGCATGCCCAAGGGCGTGATGTGGCGCCACGAGGACCTGTTCTGGGCGCTCGCGGAGGGCGTCTACCCGCTCGTCGGGCTGCCGCTCCCCGAGAAGCCCGCCGACTGCGGCGACATCGCCCGCCGGCACGCGGCGACCGGCACGCCGCCGGTGCACCTCCCGGCGTCGCCGC
>DASUUL010000369.1:0-11035 GCA_036374115.1 Acidimicrobiia bacterium
GATCCTTCTGTGAGGACGTGGACTGCTCTGCTGACTCCGGACGATGGGGGCCGGTGGCGCTTCGCGGATGTTGTTCCTTCTAGCGAGGATGTCGTGCAGTTGTGAGAAGACTTGCCATCTTGCTCTTCGGTGTCGCGCTCCTCAGCCCTGGCGGAGTCGCCGCTGCGAGTGAGATCGGCGAGCCCACGGCGGGCGGAACGGTGTCGGGCGACACTGTGCTCGTCGGCATCATTGCGCCGGGGGAGGCGGGGTCGAGTGGGCCGGTGCCGGCGGGGAGCCCGGCGGCGCCGCGGCCCTACACCTACACGTGGGTGCCGCTGCCACCGCCGCCGGTGCCGTCGGGCAACGCGTGCGCCGACGGATTCGGCGGGATCGGGCAGTGGTACGCGCTCGTCATCCGCGACCTCGCCGGCGCGGTCGTGGCGAACGAACCGCGGTGCATCCCGCTCGACCCGGACGGCACGCCCGCGCTGCCGGAGCTCCCGCCCGTCCCGACGATCGGCGACATCTGGGCGGCGGCGCTGCGTGACATCACGCATCCCGTCCTCGGGATCAACCCGCGCCCGACAGGGCTCACCGGCCTCGAGACCTGGCTCTGGTACGAGGGCCCGAGCGAGCTCGGTGTCAGCGCGAGCATCGGCGAGTTCACCGTCACCGGCACCGCGCATCTGCGCGAGGTCACGTTCGACATGGGCGACGGCGAAGTCGTCACCGCGAGCACGCCCGGGTCCGCGACGGCGCCCGCAGCCCGTCACATCTACGAGCGCAAGGGCACCTACGACGTCGAGATCACCGCCACGTGGGAGGCCGAGCTCGGGCTCTCGGGGCCCGGGCTGCCGGCGCGCCCGACCCCCATCGGCGCGGCCGTCCTGCGCTCGAGCGAGGCGTATCCCGTCCAGGAGGTCCGGGGCCTGCTCGTCGACTGAGCGGTGCGTGAACCGCCGATATGCGTCGCTTAGCCTGATTCGACGCAATCACCACCGATCGATCGGTAGGTCCCCCCGTGCGAATTCGAGTCCTCCTCCTCGTTGCGCTGGCAGCCGGGGTCGCGGCGGCCTGCGTCCCGGTGAAGGCGCCCCCGACGGTGGTCGGATTCGCCTGCACCGAAGACGTCCAGACGTGGACGGTGCCCGAGGGCGTGACCACCGCCCACTTCGAGCTCCTGGGCGCCGCCGGCGGCGAGCTCGTCGACGGCGCCACGGTCACCCCGGGCGGCCAGGGCGGCCGCTCCGCCGCCGCACTCGAGGTGACGCCGGGGGAGACGATCCAGGTCAACGTCGGGTGCATGGGCGACAGCGCCGACGGTGCCGCGCCCGCCGCCGGTGGGGGCGGCTTCGGCGACGGCGGCGACGGCGGCGACGACGTCAGCGCCGGCGGTGGTGGCGCCACCGACATCCGCCAAGGCGGCACCACGCTGGGCGACCGCGTCCTCGTGGCCGGCGGCGGTGGTGGCGCCGGCGGCAACTCGGTCGCGGGCGAGTCGGACGGTGGTGATGGCGGCGGCCCGAGCGGGGAGCCCGGCGGCGACGGCACCGTCGCGCTCAGCGGCGGTCGGGGTGGCACCCAGAACGGCCTCGGCGGCCAGCGCGGGTTGGGCGCCGTGCCCGGCAGCGCCGGATCCAGCGGCGCCGGTGGTGACGGCGGCGACAGCGCCGGCGGTCCCGGTGGCGGCGGGGGTGGCGGCGGCTACTACGGCGGGGGTGGCGGCGGCGCCGGGCTCGACGGGGTGGCGGCGGCGGCCGGCGGGGGTGGCGGCGGCTCGGGCTTCGGGCCCGACGACGCCCAGCTCGAGACGGGTGCCCACCCCGCCGACGGCTACGTGACCATCACCTTCTGGGTGTCCTGACCGCAGCGCGGTCGCGCCGTCACGGCGCGCGCGGTTCTGCGCGCCCCGAGCCCGGCGCGAAGATGGTGGCATGTACGCCGCCGCGGTCTGCTTCGATCTCCACGTGCCGGAGAGTCGCTCGCTGAAGACCAAACGCGCCGCGATCCGCCCGATCGTCGACGGGCTGCGCCACAAGTACCGGCTGTCGGTCGCCGAGGTCGACCACCACGACCAGTGGCAGCGGGCGGCGGTGGCGGTCGCGGTGGTGGCCGAGAGCGACCACCAGCTCCACGACGTGCTCCAGAACGTCCACCGCTTCGTCGACACCCGCCCCGACGTGGAGCTCCTCGAGACCGAGACCTCCTATCTCGAGGAGGGCTGACCCGTGCGGACGAGCGAAGGAGCCCGGTGATGGCTCGTACGCAACCGCGCCGCTATCCGCGGACCGCGAGGGTCAACGAGGTCGTGCGCGAAACCCTGGCCGACGAGCTCGAGCGGCTCTCCGACCCGCGGCTCGGATTCGTCACCCTCACAGGAGTGGAGGTGAGCCCCGACCTGCGGCACGCCACCGTCTGGTACTCGGTGCTCGGCCCCGAGGAGCAGCACTGGGAGACCAACCAGGCCCTCCGGCGGGCCGGCGCCCACCTCCGGGCGGTGCTCGGCCGCCAGGTCCGCCTCAAGTACCTACCCGAGCTGGTCTTCCGCGAAGATCCGGCCATCGCCCAGGGCCAGCGCGTGGAAGAGATCATCCGCGGCCTCCACCGCGACACCGATCGCCACGGAGAGGCCGGTCAGGGAGAGACCGGTCGGGGAGAAGCAGGCGCGTGAGCGACCGACACGACACCCATCCCTACGACGCCGAGGTCGCCGGCGAGCTCGCCCGGGCGGTCACGGCCATCCAGGGCGCCACCGAGATCGCCCTCGCATGCCACGTGAGCCCCGACGGCGACGCCCTCGGGTCGACCCTCGGCCTGTTCCACGTGCTGCGCGCCGCCGGGCGCGACTGCGTGGCGTCGTTCCCCACGCCGTTCGTGGTCGCGCCGCACTACCGGGAGCTGCCGGGCCTCGACCTGCTCGTCCCGCCCGAGCAGTTCCCCGCCGATCCCGAGGTGATGATCACGTTCGATTGCGGTTCCCTCGGCCGTCTCGGCGACCTCGAGAGCGCGGCGAAGTCGGCGGGCGAGCTCATCGTCGTGGATCACCACATCTCCAACGACCGTTACGGCTCCATCAACGTGATCGATCCCGAAGCCGCCGCCAGCGGATCGCTCGTGCACCGCCTGATCGCGGCGCTCGGTCTGCCACTCAACCGCGACGCCGCCGTGTGCCTCTACGCCGCGCTCGTGTGCGACACCGGCCGTTTCCAGTACGACACCACCACCCCAGCCGTCTTCGACATGGCCAGCGAGCTCGTCGAGTTCGACGTGCCGGTGTCGAGCCTCAGCCGCAGCTTGTTCGAGGAGCACCGCTTCGCCTACCTCCAGCTGCTCGCGGACGTGCTCGGTCGCGCCCGGCTGGTGCCGGAGCGTCGCTTCGTCTGGACGGCCGTCACCCAGGCCGACCTACGCAAGCACGACGTGACCATGGAGGAGGTCGAGGGCCTCATCGACATCGTGCGCCGCACGGCCGAAGCCGAGATCAGCTGCGTGCTGAAGGAGGAGGCCGACGGCACGGTGCGCGTGAGCCTGCGGTCGCTGGGTGACGTCGACGTGCGCGGTATCGCCGAAGCGGAGGGCGGCGGCGGCCACCGGTTCGCCGCCGGCTTCACCGCCGACGGCCCGATCGACGTCGTCGTCGATCGGGTGCAGCGCGCCCTCCCCGTCGCCGCATGAAGCGGGAGCGGCCGCGAACGAACGAGTCCCGCCGCGAGTCCCGCCGCGGCAGCGGGCGGGAGACCGGTGCCGCCCGCCTGTTGCGGCCGCGCACCGACGGCCTGGTCGTCGTCGACAAGCCCGCCGGCTGGACCTCGCACGACGTCGTTGCCCGGCTGCGCAAGATCTACGCTCAGCGCCGGGTCGGCCACGCCGGCACGCTCGATCCCGACGCCACGGGGGTGCTCCTCGTCGGCCTCGGTCGGGCCACCCGCCTGCTGCGGTTCCTGCAGGAGGCGGGGAAGGGCTACCGCGGCACGATCGCGTTCGGTGTCGCCACCACCACCCTCGACGCCGCCGGCGACGTGCTCGACCGCCAGCCCATGCCCCTGGCCCGCGAAGACGTCGAGGCCGGCACCGCCCGCTTCGTCGGCGACATCGAGCAGCTGCCGCCGATGGTGTCGGCGGTGAAGGTCGACGGGCGCCGCCTCCACGAGCTTGCCCGGCGGGGCGAGGAGGTGGCACGGGCGCCCCGGCGGGTGCACGTCAGCCGCTTCGAGGTCGAAGACTTCGAGCCGGGGCCGTACCCGACCGCCACGGTGCTGGTCGAGTGCAGCAGCGGCACGTACATCCGCACGCTCGCCGCCGATCTCGGCACCGCGCTCGGCGGATGCGCGCACCTTGCGTCCCTGCGGCGCCTGCGGGTGGGGTCGTTCGGGCTCGACGAGGCCCACACACTGGAGGAGATCGAGTCGGATCCCGACGTGGTCGTGTTGTCCCCCGTGAAGGCGACACGCGACCTCGAGCGCGTCGACGTCGACGCCGAGCAGGCCCGCGCCGTCGCGCACGGCGTCACGTTCCCGGCGCCGTCGCTGTCACGGGGACTCGAGCCCACGGGGCCGGGGCCCTTCGCGATGGTCGGTCCCGACGGGGCGCTGCTCGCGGTGTACGAGCGCCGGCGTAGCGCCGTGCGCCCGGCGGTGGTCCTGGCGCCGGTCGAGGCCGACTGACGGTGCGCATCGCCCGCGCGCTCGAGGACGTCGACCCGTCCGGTCGCGGCGCGGTCGTGACCATCGGGGTGTACGACGGTGTGCACCTGGGCCACCGCGAGGTGTTGCGGCTGGTGCGAGAGCTCGCCGACGCCCGCGGGCTCGACGCCGCGTGCGTGACCTTCGACCGCCATCCCGCCGAGGTCGTGCGGCCGGAGTCGGCGCCCAAGCTGCTCACGACGCTCGAGCAGCGCCTCGAGCTGATCGCCGCCACCGACACCCTCGACACCTGCTACGTGCTGCCCTTCGACGAGGCGCGGAGCAAGGAGCCGGCGGAAGACTTCGTGCGCGAGGTGCTCGTCGGCGGGCTCCATGCCCGGCTCGTGGTGGTCGGGGCCGACTTCCACTTCGGGCACCGCCGCGGTGGCAACGTCCCGCTGCTCGAGCGGATGGGTGCGCAGCTCGGCTTCGACGTCCTCGGTCTCGGGCTGGTGGCGGCCCACGACGATCCGACCGGCGAGCCGTACTCGTCCACCCGCATCCGGGAGCTGCTCGCCGCCGGCGACGTCGAAGCCGCGACCCGGCTGCTCGGCCGGCCGCACGAGGTGCGGGGCACCGTGCAAGACGGCGACCGGCGGGCACGCGACTGGGGGATGCCCACCGCGAACCTCGCCGTTCCCGACCACATCTGCCTTCCCGCCGACGGTGTCTACGCCGGCACGCTCGTCGACGGTGAGGGGGTGGAGCGGCCCGCCGCGATCTCGCTGGGTACCCGGCCGACGTTCTACGACGCCGGCGACACGCTGCTCGAGGCCTACGTCCTCGACTTCGAGGGCGACCTGTACGGCCAGTACGTCAAGGTGCGCTTCGCTACCCATCTGCGGGGCCAGGTGCGTTTCGACGACGTCGACGAGCTGGTGGCCCAGATGGCCCGGGACGTGGAGGCCACCCGCAAGATCGCCGGCGCCTGAGCGCCCGGAAGCGGGCCGGAAGCGGGCGGGAAGGCCGAAGCTGGTACCATCTGCTCTCGTGCCCGGCACGCGGCCGGCGCAACTCCCGTATCTCCAGCAAGGGTTCTGACAGCACGGCATGCCTGACACCGCCGCCACGATCGCCGAGCACCGCCTCCACGAGTCCGACACCGGCTCTCCCGAGGTCCAGGTGGCCCTCCTCACGGAACGGATCAACCACCTGACGGAGCACCTGAAGGTCCACGCCAAGGACCATCACTCGCGCCGCGGCCTGCTCATGCTCGTCGGCCGGCGGCGCCGGTTGCTCGACTACCTCCGCCGCAACGACGTCGAACGGTATCGAGCGCTCATCGCCAAGCTGGGCCTGCGCCGGTAGCGCGGGAGTCGAGGAGCGGCGTTGCCGCTCCTCGTTCGCGTTTGAGATCCAAGAGGCGCGAGAGCGACGTCGGTTGTCAGTCGCCACCGCCCGACCATTGATGCGTTCATGGTGCGCAATAAGTGCGCACGATGCACGCATCGAGAGGGGTCGGACGGTGACAACTGGGAACCGGGGCCTCTCGCACAACAGAGAGGAGCTGCGTTCCCATGGCGGACGCAATCCGTGTGGAAGGCGCCGTCAACGGCGCCGGCAAGACCATGTCGTTCGAGACCGGGCGTCTAGCCCCGTTGGCCGACGGCGCCGTGACGGTGCAGATCGGCGACACGACGTTGCTGAGCACCGTCGTCACCAGCAAGCCCCGCGAGGGCATCGACTTCTTCCCGCTCACCGTCGACGTCGAGGAGCGCATGTACGCGGCCGGGAAGATCCCCGGCTCGTTCTTCCGGCGTGAGGGGCGCCCCGGCGAGCAGGCCATCCTCACCTGCCGGCTCACCGACCGGCCGCTGCGCCCGTCGTTCCCCGAGGGCTTCCGCAACGAGGTGCAGGTGATCGCCACCATCCTCGGCGCCGACCTCGAGAACCCCCACGACATCGCGTCGATCAACGGCGCCTCGGCGGCGTTGATGGTGTCGGGCATCCCGTTCAACGGCCCGATCGGCGCCGTCCGGCTCGCGCACCACGAGGGCGCGTGGATCGCGCACCCCACGTACCAGGAGGGTGACGAGTCGACCTTCGAGCTCGTCGTCGCCGGGCGCCGCACCGAGAGCGGTGACGTCGCCATCATGATGGTGGAGGCGGGCGGCACCGAGGCCACCTGGGACCTCTACCAGCAGGGCGCCCCCAAGATCACCGAGGAGGTGCTCACCGAGGGCCTCGAGGAGTCGAAGCGCTGGATCGAGGCGTCGGTCGACCTCCAGCTCGAGCTGCGAGCGGGGGTCGAGAAGGCCAACGGCCCCATCGAGGCGATCCCCTTCGAGCCCCGCACCGACTACGGCGACGACGTCTACGCCGCCGTCAAGGCCGCCGCCGAGAGCGACGTCGCCGAGGCGATGGCCATCCACCTGAAGGCCGCTCGCGAGGAGCGGGTCGGCGAGATCGAGGCGGCGCTGGTCGAGCAGCTCGCGGGCGAGGGCCAGACCTTCGCCGACCGTGCCGGCGAGGTGAAGAAGGCGCTGCGGTCACTCCAGAAGGACGTGGTACGCCGCCGCATCGTCGAGGAGGGCGTCCGCATCGACGGCCGCGGCACCGCCGACCTCCGCCCGCTGGCGGCCGACGTCGGCATCATCCCGACCGCCCACGGCTCGGGCCTGTTCCAGCGGGGCGAGACGCAGGTGCTCACCGTCACCACGCTGGGCATGTCGCGCATGGAGCAGATGCTCGACACGATCGGCATCGACGACCGCAAGCGCTACATGCACCACTACAACTTCCCACCCTTCTCCACCGGGGAGACGGGCCGGGTCGGGTCGCCGAAGCGCCGTGAGATCGGGCACGGTGCACTGGCGGAGCGCGCCCTCGTGCCCGTCGTGCCCGACGCGGTCGAGTGGCCCTACACCCTGCGGGTCGTCTCCGACGTGCTGTCGTCGAACGGCTCCACGTCGATGGCTTCCGTGTGCGGCTCGACCCTGTCGCTGATGGACGCCGGTGTGCCCATCAAGGCGCCCGTCGCCGGCATCGCCATGGGTCTCGTCCACGTCGACGGCAAGTACACGACGCTCACCGACATCCTCGGCGCCGAGGATGCCTTCGGCGACATGGACTTCAAGGTCGCCGGTACCGAGGAGTTCGTCACGGCGCTGCAGCTCGACACCAAGATCGACGGCCTCCCCGCCGACGTGCTCACCCAGGCGCTGCAGCAGGCGCGTGACGCCCGGCTCAAGATCCTCGAGGTCATGAAGGGTGCGATCGCCGAGCCCCGCGACGACGTCCGCCCGACGGCACCGAAGATCATCAGCTTCGAGATCCCGCTCGACAAGATCGGCGAGGTGATCGGGCCCAAGGGCAAGGTGATCAACACCATCACCCAGGAGACGGGCGCCGACGTGTCGGTCACCGACGACGGTGTGGTCGGCACGGTGTCGATCGGCTCGAAGGACGGGGCCCAGGTCGAGGAGGCCAAGCGTCGCATCGAGCTCATCCTCGACCCGCCCACGGCCGAGCTGGGCGCCACGTACGCGGGCAAGGTGGTGAACATCACCAAGTTCGGTGCGTTCGTGAACGTGCTCCCCGGTCGTGACGGCCTGCTCCACATCTCGAAGATCGGGGGTGGGCGTCGCATCGACCGCGTCGAGGACGTCCTCGCCCTCGGTGACGAGCTCGAGGTGCGCGTCGACGACATCGACAACCAGGGCAAGCTCTCGCTGTCGCTCGCGGGGGAGGAGCCTCCCGGCGACGGCGGTGACGGCGCCGACGGCGGGGCCGGTGAGGAAGAGCCCCGCCGGGAGCGGCCCCGCCGTGACGACGACGACCGTTCCGCTCGGGGCGAGCGCCGCGCCGGTGGGGGTGAGCGCGACGACACCACCACGACCGCGTCCTTCGAGAAGTACTGGGACGACCAGGTGCGCGACGAGTTCGGCGACCTGGGCCCGGTCGAGGCCGGCGCCGGCGGCGCCGGTGGCGGCCGGCGGGGTGGGTCCCGGGGTGGGCGTCCCCGCCGCGGTCGCGGTGGCCGCGGTGGTGGCGGGAACCGGTAAACCTCGCCCCTGATGCTGTCGACAGCGGGCCGATGAGCATCGGCCTCACCCGTCTCGACGCGGGCCTGCGCGTGGTCACGGAGGAGCTCCCGGGCCTGCGCTCGGCGGCGGTCGGTTTCTGGGTGGGCACAGGGTCCCGCGACGAGGTGGGTGAGCTCGGCGGCGCCAGCCACTTCCTCGAGCATCTCCTGTTCAAGGGGACCGCCCGTCGCAACGCCCTCGAGATCGCCAACGCGGTCGAGTCGGTCGGCGGCGACATGAACGCGTTCACCACCCAGGAGCTCACCGCCTTCTACGTGCGGGTGCCCGACGAGCGCCTCGACCTCGCGCTCGACATCCTCTCCGACATCGTGTGGACGCCGGCGCTCGACGCGGCCGACGTCGAATCGGAGCGCCAGGTGATCATGGAAGAGATCCGGATGCGCGACGACACGCCCGACGACGTCGTCCACGAGCTCTTCGGGGCGAGCCTCTTCCCCGACCACCCGCTCGGGCGGGAAGTCCTCGGCACGCGCGCCTCGATCGAGGCGATGAGCCGCGACACGATCGCGGGGTACCACGACCGCCACTACCGCCCCGCCAACGTCGTGGTGGCGGCGGCAGGCAACATCCGTCACGGCGACGTCGTCGACCGGGTCGAGGCCGGTCTTGCCGCCGTCGGTGACCGCCCTGATCGGCAGCACGGCCCCGAGAGCGCTCCTCGACCTCTGGCGGTGCTCCCGCGTCCCACCGAGCAGGCGCACCTCGTGCTCGGGATGCGGGGGCTCGCCCGCGCCGACCGCGACCGCTACGCCCTCGGCGTGCTGAACCAGGCCCTCGGCGGGGGCATGGCGTCGCGCCTGTTCCAGGAGATCCGGGAGCGCCGGGGCCTCGCCTACTCCGTGTACTCGTACCGCACGAGCTTCGTCGACACCGGCGCGTTCGCGGTGTACCTCGGCACCGCGCCCGCCCGCGTCGACGAGGCCCTCGGCGTCGTGAACGCCGAGCTCCGGCGTCTCGTCGACGACGGGGGGATCGGCGCGGACGAGCTCGAGGCCGCCAAGGGTCACCTCAAGGGGTCGATCTCGCTCTCGCTCGAGAGCTCGGCCAGCCGCATGCACCGCATCGGCAGCAGTGAGCTGACCCTGGGCGAGGTGCCCACGCTCGACGAGGTGGTCGACCGCGTCGACGCGGTCGGCGCCGACGATCTCGCCCGGGTGATCGAGCGCGTGCTCGGGCGCTCCGAGCGCACCCTCGCCGTCGTGGGGCCCTTCGAGGAGTCCGACTTCCGAGAGCGCGTCGCGTAGCCGCGCCCTAGGCTCGGCCCATGATCAGGGTCGGGGTGTTCGGAGCCGGCGGGCGCATGGGCTCCACCGTGTGCCGGGCGGTGGCCGCCGACCCCGAGCTCGAGCTCGTCGCCGCCGTCGACCCGTATCACGCCGGGATCGATCTCCATCAGCTCGGCCTGGAGGGCACCGGCCTCCAGGTGGCCGCCAAGGCCGACGCGATCGCCGACGCCGACGCCGAGGTGGCGGTCGACTTCACGGTCGTCGAGGCCGCCCGCGAGAACCTGCGCTGGTGTGCCACCAACGGTGTGCACGCCGTCGTCGGGACCACCGGCTTCACCGCCGACGATCTCGCCGAGCTGCGCGACCGCTTCGCGCAGAGCGGCGCAAACGCGGCGATCGCACCGAACTTCGCCATCGGGGCCGTGCTCATGATGCGCTTCGCGGAGCTCGCCGCGCCCTTCTTCGAGACCGCCGAGGTCATCGAGCTCCACCACGACGAGAAGGCCGACGCGCCGTCGGGCACCGCGATGCTCACGGCCGAACGGATGGCAGCGGCGTCGAAAGACTGGGCCGACGATCCCACGACGAGTTTCGTCGTCGAGGGCGCACGCGGCGGCGCCGGGCCCGGCGGTATCCGGGTGCATTCGCTGCGGCTCCGCGGTCTCGTCGCCCACCAGGAGGTCGTGCTCGGCACCACCGGGCAGTCATTGACGATCCGTCACGACTCGTTCGACCGGAGCTCCTACATGCCGGGTGTGCTGCTGGCGATCCGCGCGGTCCGGAACCACCCTGGGCTCACCGTCGGCCTCGACGCGCTTCTCGACGTATGATCCCGGTCCCGCCGAGTGCGTGTGGGGGAGGACCGATGCGGGGAACCCGGCAACGCTGGGTGCGCCGGTTGCGGGCGACTGTGGTCGTCGTCGCGCTCGTCGGCGCCATGTCGATCGCCAGCATCACCACCGCGTTCGCACAGGCCGGGGATCCGTCGAAGTCGGGCGAGCTGGCGGGCAACCTCCCGTTCGCGATCTACCTCTTGATCCCGCTCGGCCTCGTGCTCGCCTTCCTGACGGCCGTTGCGCTCGGCCCGTACGGCGACCCA